>JALSPL010000553.1 GCA_026985975.1 Anaerolineae bacterium
CAGCGGCTACCGGCCTGATGCAGAAACCGAACAGGTGCATCGCCGATTCAGGGCCGAGATGGCATTGTTCCGGGAAGAAAACATCCCTCTGATCACCGACCTGCAACTGCGCAGCAAGCGCTATCAGGAGATCATCGGCGGGCTCAGCGTCGAATGGGAGGGCGAGACTCTCACCATTCCCCAGGCCGAGACGCTGCTGTCCGACCGGGACAGAGGGACGCGGGAGCGGGTCTGGCGCAAGATCATGAACGCCTTTCTGGCCCCGCGCGAGGAATTGAACGAGCTCTTCCTGGCGCTGCTGGCCAAACGGCGGCAGCTTGCCAAAAACGCGGATTACGCCAACTATCGCGATTACGTCTGGATCGAACGGGGACGCTTCGACTACACGCCCGCTGACTGCCTGACTTTTCATGACGCTATCGAGCAGGAGGTCGTCCCCCTGGCGACAGACATTTATAAAACGCTGGCCGGACAAATCGGCGTCGAAAGGCTGCGCCCCTGGGAAACGGGCGTGGGCAGTCCCTGGCTGCCCACAGTGGACCCCAACCCCGAGCCGCTGCATCCCTTCTCCGATGTGGCCGAGCTGGAGGAAGCGGGCCAGCGCATCTTCGAACGCGTTCACCCCGATTTCGGGCGCTATTTCCAATCCATGCGGGACGGCTTCCTGGATCTGGCGTCCCGGCCCAACAAGGCCCCGGGCGGATACATGAATAGCTTCCCTATCAGCGGCAAGGCCTACATTTTTATGAATGCCGTGGGCGCGCATCGCAACTTCCACACCCTGATGCACGAGGGCGGCCACGCCTTCCATTTCTTCGAAGCCTTCCAGCATCAGAGCCTGATCTGGAATTATCATTCGCCCATGGAATTCTCCGAGGTTGCGTCCATGGCCATGGAGCAGTTGAGCATGCCTTATTGGCGCAAGGACAAGGGCGGCGTGTATGACGAGGCGGATTACCATCGGGCCGTGGCCGAGCAACTCATGGGCGTCGTCACCTTTTTGCCCTACATGGCCGTGGTCGATAAATTCCAGCACTGGCTCTACACCGCGGCGCCCGAGGATGTCACAACAGGAGAGATGGACGCCCAATGGTCTGAGCTGTGGGATCGATTCCTGCCCGGGATTGATTACGCGGGCCTGGACGCGGAGAAAGCCGCGGGCTGGCATCGCAAAAGCCACATCTTCGGCGCGCCCTTCTACTACATCGAGTACGGTCTGGCGCAACTGGGCGCATTGCAAGTATGGCGCAACGCGTTGCAGGATCAATCGCAGGCCGTGGCCGACTACCGCCGCGCCCTGGCCGCGGGCTACACCCGCCCCCTGCCCGCACTCTTCCAGCTTGCCAACGCCCGCTTCGCTTTCGATCGCCAGACCGTGGGCGATCTCATGGCGCTGGTGCGGACCGAGTTGGAGAAGCATGGATAAACGCCGCGGCAGTTTCGCTCTCGACGCATTGAAATTGATGTCGGGATCGACGCTGGCCCAGGTGATCACAATCCTGGCAGCGCCGATCCTGACACGACTTTACGGTCCCGCCGCCTTCGGATTGCTGGGCCTTTTCGTGGCGACAACCCGCATCCTCACCCAGGTTTCGGGCCTGCGCTACGAGCTGGCCATCATGCTGCCGAAGGAGGATGGCGAAGCCATCAATGTGGCGGGGCTGACGCTGAGTTTGGTTCTATTTACCAGCATCCTGCTGATTCCCATCACCATGCTGCTGGGGAAGCCGCTGGCGCTGATGCTCAATGCGGCGGGGCTCATCCCCCACCTCTGGCTGATTCCCGTCTCGGTGTTCTTTGGCGGCAACCTACTGGCCCTGAACTACTGGCATTCCCGCCAACGCAACTTCGGGCGGCTTTCCATCACCCGACTGATGCAATCGTCCACCTCGGTGGGCGTGCAGTTGGGGATCGGTTATGCTGGCGTTCCCTCGGGCGGCGGGCTCATCGCCGGCCTAATCTCAGGCCAGGCGGTGGCAGCCATCGCGTTGGCGGGCGTGGGTTGGCGCTCAATGATGTCCCTTGCCAGGCGGTTCCTCAGCCATCAGGACATGATGGATGCGCTCAAACGATACCGGAAATTCCCCAAATACAACGTCTGGGCCACGCTGATGAACACCATCTCCTGGCAGCTCCCCACCTTTTTCCTTTCCTACTTTTTCACGCCGGTGGAGGTGGGCTTCTTTGCTCTGGGGAACCGCGTCATCGAGCTGCCCATGCGCCTGGTGGGAAGCTCCATCGCTCAGGTTTTCTTCCAGCGGGCGTCAGTGGCCCGTCACGATGGCACGCTGCATCTGGTGGTGGTCTCGACCTTTCGCTATCTGGTCACTCTCAGTTTTTTCCCTTTGATGCTCCTGATTTTTATTGCCCCAGTGCTTTTTAGTCTCATTTTCGGCGAAAGATGGCATGAGGCGGGCGTTTACACCCAGCTTCTGGCGCCCTGGATTTTCTTTTGGTTCATCTCTTCGCCCATGAGCGCCCTGTTTAGCGTCTTGGAAAAACAGGAGTGGAGCCTTCGCCTCAACGCCGCCATTCTAATATCTCGGTTCATCGCCCTGGGGCTGGGAGGCTATCTGGGCAGCGCCCGGCTGATGTTAGTTTTCTTCGCTCTTTCGGGCGCGCTGCTCTATGGTTTACTCAGCTTTATCATTATGAGAGCTGCGGGCGTTGCATTCCGGGAAATTGCAAACATCCTCTGGAAGAAAGGCTGGCCTATACTCCTTGCTGGCGGTTTGCTGATCATCCTCAAAAGCCTTCATGTCAGCGATATTGCCATCCTTCTGACTGCCGCCATCCTCCTTGCGCTTTATTACGCCTACCAGTTGCGCACTGAAGCACAACTGCAAAACCTGCTGAAAAGACGATTTGCATCATGACTCAATCCAGCCCACGCCGCAGGCCGCTTAACCGATTTTTGGCCCTGTTCGGGCCTGGCTTCGCCAACCCGCAATTTCCTGCGCGCCTTCTCCTCAAGCATGTCCTCGTCCAGAAATTTTTCCGCATCAACGCTCACGTTCCCTGGCCGGTGCACTGGACCAGCTTTGTGTCCACGCCCGAAAAAATCGATCCAGGCACACGGGCGCCGGGCCTTTCCCGCGGCTGCCATATCGATGGGCGCAATGGCGTTACTTTCGGACGTAACGTGTGGGTGGGTCCGCGCGTATCCATCATCAGCATGAACCACGACACGCAAAACTACCGTCGTTACCTGCCTGCTGATCCCATCATCATCGGGGACAATTGCTGGCTGGGAACCAACGCCATCATTCTCCCGGGCGTCAGGTTGGGCAACCACGTGGTGGTGGCCGCGGGTGCGGTGGTCACCAAAAGCTTTCCCGAGGATGACATCCTGTTGGCGGGCGTCCCCGCCCGCATCATCAAGCGCCTGCCTCCCTACGAGGAAAACGATCGGGAATGAATCGACCTGCGCCAGTGAGCATCCGTGAACATATTTGGCTGTATCTCAACACGAGCATGCACCGTCTGGAAACCACGGATGCTGCCGCCACCACTCCGCTGCCCTGGCCGCCGGTCTTCATCATTGGCGCACCGCGTTCGGGCAGCACCCTGCTCTATCAGATACTTGTCGAAGCCTTCGATGTGGGTTATCTGTCCAATCTCCATTGTCGTTTCTATGGCGGGCCTTCATTTATCGAACGTTGGATTTTTCCCAGACTTGCCCGTCCAATTCCCGATTACACTTCCAGTCACGGTCGCATTCGCGGCCGCACCGCCCCCAGCGAATGCGGCGAGTACTGGTATCAATTTTTCCCCCGCGAACCCCAGGCGGTCACAGCCATCCCGGAAGCAAAGCAGCGCGGCCTGCGTACAGCCATTCGCAAACTCATCATCGCCGCGAAGCGGCCATTCTTCTTCAAAAATCTGATGAACTCCTTACGCCTGCTGCCACTGGCTCAAGCCCTGCCTGAGGCGCGCTTCATCGTCATCCACCGCGATCCTCTGGCTAATGCCCGGTCGTTGCTCATGGCCAGAAAGCGGATCTACGACGATTACAACCGCTGGTGGTCGGCCCGGCCCGCCAACGTGCATGAACTCGAGCGCCTGCCGCCCCACCAGCAAGTGGTGGAACAGATCATCACCATCCACCAGGGCATCGACGCCGCCCGCACCGCCATCGGCGCCCGAAGCTTCCTCGATGTTGGATACGAAACCTTCTGCCAAGATGTGCATGGCGGCTTGGATCAAATCGCCCATTTCTTTGCGGCGCAAGGCGCTCCCCTCACGCTGAGATCGGACAGCATACCGGAGACATTTCCGGTTTCAACCGGCGGCCAATTGGAACCTGCACTCGAAAACGCCCTGGCGTCCTACCTGAACTCCCAGCAGAATCGTTTACCCTCATCCCAGCCAGATGCCTGATTCGTCATCCCCTTCCCTCTTTTCGCAAGACTGGTGGTTGGACGCGGTCGCGCCTGGCGCCTGGAACGCGGCAACCGTCAAGGAAAATGGACGGATCATCGCCCGCATGCCCTACGTCATCCGCCGCCATCGCCGCTTCACCTTATTGGACATGCCATCGCTTACGCCGCACCTGGGCCCCTGGCTGGCCTCCTTGCCCGGAAAATACGCCACCCGCCTTTCCCGGGAGCATCAATTATTGAACGAGCTCATCGATCAACTTCCGCCCTTCGACTTCTTCTCCCAGCGGTTTCATTTCAGTGTCACCAACTGGCTGCCCTTTTACTGGCGTGGATTCGAACAAACGACCTTCTATACCTACACCATCCCAGACCTGAGCGATCTCGATGAGGTGTGGGATGGGTTCCGTCCCAACATCAAACGCGCCATCCGCCGCGCTCGCGAGCAAGTGACTGTGCGGGACGATCTGGGCCTGGAAACCTTTTGGCGGCTCAATCAGATGACTTTCCATCGTCAGAGGATGGAGCCTCCTTACGCGCTGGACTTCCTGCGCCGCATCGATGCGGCCTGCGCCCAACGAAACCAGCGGCGCATCCTTTTCGCCCAGGATGCCCAAGGCCAGGTGCACGCTACTCTGTACCTGGTATGGGATGATCGGGCCGCCTATTACCTAATGGGCGGCAACGATCCCGACCGGCAAACCAGCGGCGCTCCCAGCCTCCTCATGTGGGAAGCCATCCGGTTCGCGGCTACGGTCACCCGTTCCTTTGATTTCGAAGGCTCCATGATCCCGGGCGTGGAGCGCTTCTTCCGTTCCTTTGGCGCTCAGCAAACGCCCTACTTTCGCGTGACCAGGGTGAATTCCCTCGCGTTTCGCGTGCGCCAAGACCTGCGCTCCTGGCGGCGGATAATTCGCAAACCATGATCGCTCCTCCCATCACTCCCAACGCCATCGCCTACGCCTGGGACCGCCTGTGGGACATTGCCGGGGCCGATGAGCTGGACACTCCGCGGATTTACGGCCCGGCTGACGCTGCCCTGCCACGACCGGGCGTGATCATCATCCCCGCCAGCCCCGACGCCTGGCGCACCTTGCTCCAACGCCACGACCGCAGCCTGGATTGGCTTCCAGCCGAAGCGCTTTTTCCTCCTGGCTACCCTCGCCCATTCGACGACTCTCTCCCCATCCTTTTTGGGGGCGACGCGCCCCGGGAAAATCCTCCCGTTTGGATGAGAGCGGATGGCTCCATCGTCTTTCAGATAGATTTCTTATCAGCGACTCTTTTCATGCTCACCCGATGGGAGGAAATCGTCCTCCCCGATCGAGATGAACACGATCGATTCCCTGCCGCCGCGTCCGTCGCCTTTCGCCAGGGTTTTTTGGATCAACCCATCATTGATCGCTATGCCATCATTCTGCGGGCCTGGCTACACATCCTGCGCCCAGGCTGGACTCCTCCTCGCCCGCATCTCCATCTACGTTTGAGCCACGACATCGACCACCTCCGTCGTTTCCGTTCCACCAACGAAGCTATACGCCAAACAGCCCGCGACCTTCTCCGCCGACATCGCCTCGATCGATTCGGAGAGGACATGCGAGATTTTGCTTTGGGACGACTGTGGCTCACCCGCAACCCCTACCTCACAGCCATCGACCATTTAGCTCAGATTTCTGAGGATGCAGGCTTGCGAAGTGTTTTTTACATCATGGCCGCTGAACCAGGCGACATCGACGAAGGTTTTGATCCCGCCACGCCAGCCTTGCTCCACCGCTTACATCGACTTGCCGACGCTGGTCATATTGTGGGATTTCATCCGGGTTACGACGCCTATCGAGATGCAAGGCGTTATCAAAGCGAGAAAACAAAACTAGAAACGATCTTGGGAAAACAGATCCTCCACGCACGACAACACTACTTGCGCTTTCAAGTTCCCGAAACCTGGCGCATTGCTCAAGAGTCGGGCATCCTTGAAGATGCGACTTTGGGGTATCCAGACCACGTAGGTTTCCG
>JALSPL010000554.1 GCA_026985975.1 Anaerolineae bacterium
CAGCAACTGGACGTCTCCTATCAGATTCCGGCCACCAACCAGTTTTGCTACACCTGCCATAATGGCACGGGATCGTCTCTTTCAGCCCCTGTCTCTACGCATGGAAACCGGGATTTTGCCCATCGCTCCGGCGCTGACTTCCAACTGAGATGCACCGTATGCCATGATCCTCATGGCTCGATCAATCTTTTCGATATTAAAAGTGAATTGGTCGATGACATCGGCGGCGCTGTGGGGCCCATCACCTTTTCATCCCGCACTGGCCTCAATTCTTTCGATGACGGCGTCAGCCCCGCCAACACGCGATTATGCGTGGCCTGCCACGAGGCGGTGGGCGGGATGAAACATACCGGCGGAGCCGGGCATGAGGGGAATTTCGATTTCAGCGGGGAGGATTGCATGACTTGCCATCCCCACAGCGCTGACAGTTTGCAGGAATCCAGTGACGGATTTATGACTGTTCCCAACGTGCGGGAGTTGTTGATCGCCCGGGCCCAGGTCGATTTGCAGGTGTCACAGACGCTTTCGATGGACAGCCTGATTGCAGGCGTCCCCTTCAGCTACACCCTCACTATCGTCAACAACGGCCCCCAGGACGCCTGGGATGTGGTCATGACCGATACGTTGCCCGCCGGGGTGTCTTTGTTGGACGCGAACACCGACCGCGGCCCGTGCGATGTATCGTCAGACCAGGTGCGGTGCGAGTTGGGGGATATCCCCTATGGCCAGAGCATTACCCTCTCGCTGCCTGTCTTCCCGGCCGCACATCTCAATGGCGTCATCGCCAATCAGGTGCAGGTGCAGGCCAGTCAGGCCGATCCTGCTCCCGAGAATAATCTACTGATGTCACAGGATCAGATCATCCGCCATGCCGATCTGTCCATCACCCAGTCATCTGACCCCGCCTCCCTGTTGGCGGGCGATCCGCTGACATACACGCTGACCATCGTCAATCAGGGACCATCGGTGGCTACGGGCGTGCAGGTGCAGGATGCACTGCCTGCGGGCGTCGAATTCCTATCCGCCACACCGTCACAGGGCGCCTGCACCCAGGCCGAGGGCGTGGTCACCTGCGATCTGGATGTCCTGAATGTCGGAGCCAGCAGTATGATTGTCATTCACGGCGTGGCCGGGCCCGTGAACGAGACGGCAGTCAATGTCGCCACCGTCTCGGGAGAAAGTTACGATCCGGAGCCAGCCAACAATCGCGCCGAGGGCGGCGCCGAAATAGCCTGGACGGCCGATCTGTCATTGACGCAAAGCGCATCGCCGACGCCCGTTGAAACGGGCCGGGTGTTGACTTACACCCTCATCGCCCGCAATGCCGGGCCTCTGACTGCAACCCACACCGTGCTCAAGGACATCCTGCCCGCGGACGTCACCTTCCTCAGCGCCGCAACCAGCCAGGGCGTCTGCACCATCGACGCCAATAACCTGCTTACGTGCAGCCTGAATGAACTGCCAGCCGGTGCGGAAGCGGTGATGACGCTGGCCGTGCAGGCGCCCGAAGAATCTGGTGACCTGCTCAACCAGGCCCGCATCACGGCCGATCCGGTGGATCCGAATCCCGATAACAATGCCACCATGCTCACCGTGTCGGTGTACGACGGGCCCGATCTTTCTCTGGCGATCACCACCGATCCTGAGAAGGCCGCGCCGGGCGGCGAGTTGAAATACACCATCGCCGTCACCAATCTGGGGCCCAGTCCCGCCACCGGCGTCACGTTGGTGGATACGCTCCCCGCGGGCGCAACGCTCCTCACAGCCACATCCACCCAGGGCCCCTGCTATGTCAACGCCGATAAAATCTCCTGTGAGATCGGGGCCATGGGGTTGCAACAGCAGGAAACGGTCACCATCGTTGTGCAGACGCCGCTGGACGCCGCCGACACAATCATCAACACCGCCATTGTCAGCGTCGACGAAATCGATCCCGATCTCGATAACAACACCGTGACGGTCGAGACCTCGGTGGTCGCCCAGGCCGATCTGGCGATAACGCTGGCAGCCTGGCCCGAGACCGCACAGGTGGGAGAAGCAGTCATCTACACCATCACCATCGCCAATGCCGGGCCCTCCCTGGCCAAGCGCGTGATGATGAACGATCCCCTGCCGCCAGAACTTCGCTTCGATTCCATCCAGGCTGCTCCGCAGGTGATTTGTGACGTCACAGATGATGAGGTGTCGTGTGCATTGGGCGATCTTCCGAAAGACGCCAGCGCCTCCATTATCATCACGGCTCTGGTGCAGCAGGAGACAGCGTCACTGATCAATACCGCTTTCGTCGTTTCCGATCTCTTTGATCCCGATGAGAGCAACAATGCGGCGATGGCGACTATCTCCAGCCTGCCGTTGACGCCCACGCCCACCATCACGCCCACTATGACAGCGACCCTCACGCCTACTGTCACGGCTACCATTACGCCGACGGCGACTATCACCGCCACCGCCACGCCGCCTTCTGCGACGCCCTCTCCGGCGCCCACCGTAACGCCCACGCCCGCCCTTACCGCCACGCCCTCTCCAACGCCAACGATAACGCCCACGCCCACCGCCGCGCCTCCTGATGCAAGCCCCACCCCTACGCCCGTCTCATCGCCCACCAGCACGCCCACGCCTGTCCCCACCGCCACGCCCCCTCCAGCGCCAACGATAACGCCCACGCCCACTGCGACGCCTTCTGATGCGACGTTAACCCCTACGCCCACGCCTCCCATCGCTCCAACGCCGACGCCCACACCCACGCCCACCCCTCCGGATATCGGCTCAGCTTTGATGATACCGCAGCAGCCGCAGCGCGTTGAGCACCACCACGATGGTGCTGCCTTCGTGTAGCATCACCGCACCGCTGAGCGCTACAACGCCCGCCAATGAAGCGCCGATGAGCAGGAAAATGACGCCCAGCGAAAATGCCAGATTCTGCACGATGATGCGGCGGCTGGCCCGGCTCAGGCCCACCGCAAACGGCAACTTGCCCAGATCATCCGCCATAAGCGCCACATCAGCAGTCTCCAGCGCCACGGCGGCGCCTGCCGCGCCCATGGCCACGCCCACGGTGGCCGTGGCCAGGGCCGGCGCGTCATTGACCCCGTCGCCGACCATGGCCGTGGGGCCGTAGGCCGCTTCCAGCTCTCTGATGGCGGTCAACTTATCCTCGGGCAACAATTCGGCCCGCACATCGGTCACGCCCGTCTCCCGGGCGATTTTTTGCGCCGCCTGTTCATGATCGCCCGTCAGCATCACCAGCTTTTGCACGCCCAGACCTCGCAGCTTCGCCATCACCGCCAGCACGCCCGGCCGGGGCGTATCGGCCAGGGCCAGCACGCCGACGATCCGGCCATCATGCTGCACCCAGATGGTGGTCTTGCCCCGGGCTTCCAGATCGTCGAGGATGGCGGTCATCTTTTCAGTCCAGATGCCGTTATCTTGCTCCTGCATCAGGGCGGGGGAGCCGATGATCATGGGGACGCCCGCGATCTGGCTGCGCATGCCGCGTCCCGCCAGATTTTCGACATTCTCCGCCCGAGGCAGGGCCAGCTTTTTGGCCGCGGCAGTCTCGACCACCGCCTTTGCCAGGGGATGATTGGACTGGCTTTCCACTGCGGCGGCCCATTGCAACACCTCGTCGGGGCTGACGCCGTTCAGGGGAATGATGTCGGTGACGGTGAAGCGCCCCTGAGTGAGCGTGCCTGTCTTGTCAAACGCCAGCACCTTGATGGTCCCCAGATTTTCGAGATGCACGCCGCCCTTGATGAGAACGCCGTTGCGCGCGGCCTGGGCAATGCCCGCCAGTACCGACGCTGGCGTGCCGATGGCCAGCGCACAGGGCGAAGAGGCGACCAGCAGTAACATGCCCAGGTAAAAACTCTCCCGCCAGGCCATCCAGCCTGCCAGTGGCGGCGCAACAATCGCCAGGACCACAAAGATCAGCACCGCCGGCACAAACCAGGCGGTGAACCGGGCGGTGAAGCGTTGGGTGGGGCTTTGCTGGCTCTGGGCCTCGGCCACCAACTGCATCACCCTGTTGAGCGTATTATCGCGCGCCAGCTTGGTCACCCGGATATCCAGGGCCGATTCCTGATTGATGGACCCGGCAAAGACTTCATCGCCCGTCATTTTGGCCACGGGCGCACTTTCTCCGGTGATAGGACTTTGATCGACAGATCCAGCGCCCCGCGCCACCTTTCCGTCGACAGGAATGCGGTCGCCCGGCCGCACGACGACGATATCGCCGATTTGCACCGCCTCGACCGGCAGCTCGACGATGGCGCCATTCTGTTTGACCCGGGCCGTTTTGGGCATCAGCTTCCCCAGAGCATTGACGGCATCGCGCGCCCGATCCAGCGCATAATGCTCGCCCGCGTGCCCCAGGCTGAAGAGAAAGAGCAAAAACGCGCCTTCGGGCCACTTGCCCAAAATCGCCGCCCCCGCTGCTGCAGCCAGCATCAGCACATCGGTGTCAAAACGCCCGCGCAACAAGCCCGGCAGGGCATGGGTGGCGATATCATAACCGCCGGCGATGTAGGCGAGAAGATAAAACGCCAGCGCAGCGTTTTCGTCCAACCCCAACCATCTTTCTCCCATCCAGCCCATGAGCAAGAATGCACCCGCCAGGCCCACCAGGATCAGCGTCCAGCGCTCCTGTATCCAGTGCGGCAAAAACGCGGGAGCGCTGCCATGATCGTGTCCGGCTTGCTCTGCTGCTCCCTGCTCGCGTTCATGCACCGGGTGATATCCGAATTGGTGCAGCTTCTCCAGAATAAGATGCCGGGAAAGCTTTTCGCTGTCATAGGCTACATACGCCACGCCCGCCGCATAATTGACATTGGCGTGCAACATGCCCGGCAATTTTTCCAGCGCTCGCGTCATGCTTGTCGCCGCATCGGCTGCGGGCATGGTTTGCAGTGGTATGGCCTCATGCCGATAGCGTTGGGTGATTGCCGCGCCCGCCCGGCGGGCCAATCCTTCGATGTCCACCAGGGTGATCAGATCGGGATCATAGTGCAGGCAGAGTTGGGCCTGGCCGTTTTCCCGCACGATGTGAGCTTCGGAGACGCCGCGGGCGGTGGCGAGCCGTTCCGTGAGCAGGGCGACGCAGGCGTCTCCCTCATCCATCTCAGGGAGTAAAATGGGCAAATCGAGTCGTTGTTTTTTAGTCATGATGCGGCGTGGGTGAAATTTGAAAATATGAGTATGCGTTTATGTATTTGTATAAAAATAAAAAACCTGACCACTTCCAGCCTTGGCTCTCCCGAAAAAGGTCGGAATCAGTAACGGCAGTCGAGGAAGCAGCGAAAATGATGGGGTTTCAGCCATATTTTCTTGGCGAAACCCTGATATTTTCCTTTGCGTCCTTGCGGCTTTACGTGAGACAAAGCTTTTTTCAGGCGACTCATCTTTCTTCCTGAATGTGGGCCAGGCCCTGATCGAAAAGATCGTGGATGTGCTCATCCATCAGGGTGTAGAACACATGCCTGCCTGATTTGCGCGCCCGGACGATGCGTAGATTGCGCAGCACCCGCAATTGGTGGGAGACCGCAGGCTGGCTCATGCCCAGAATGCGGGCGAGATCGCCCACGCACAGCTCGGCATGGGCCAACAAACCGATGATGCGCACCCGGGTGGGGTCTGAAAGGGCTTTGAATAACGCTGCGATCCGGTCGGCGGTGAGCTTGTCCAGCAAGAGCCCGGCGGTGGCATTGGCAATAGCCTCATCACCGTGGTCGTCGGAGCAAATAGTTAGTCGATCCTTGTTCATTGGGGGGCGTCCTGTCTGTTGAAGCATAAACCAATGCTTATATGTTAATGTATTCGAGGCGTATTGTCAAATGGTTCATAGGGGGTTATCCGTTGGCGCTGTCAGGTGAGTCGTCCTTGCCAGGTGCGACTCACCTGAATTTTATCCCCTTCATCAGGGGACCGTTGTTTAGTTAGCCAGCAGGTCTTCGCGGATGCTGGCTTCGAGATCGGCCAGTTTGCTGCGGGATTCCAGGGCTTTGAGCTCTGCTTCTTTGGTGGCCAGCTCCGATTCCAGGTCGGCCAATCGGGCCAGGTCTTGCCTTAGCGCCGAAATGCGCTCATCGAGTGCATTCACCCGCTCCAGCGCATCCTGGCGCACGGCCAGATAGGCCCGGGCGCTGTCCTCGTCCCGATCAGCCACGGCGTCGGCTTTCTGCCTGGCGATTTCGGCCTGCTCGCGTAGTCGCTCGACGTCTGTTTCCAGCCGGGTGAGAATGGCCTCATTTTCCTTGCGGGATTGCTGGATGGTCGAGCGGTGCGCGTAGAGCTTGTTCAGGCTGCGCACGATGTCCGCATCCCGATCCTTTGATGAGACTGTTGCCGCGGCGGCGATGGTGGCGCCGCGGGCGCTGAGTTCGCGTAAGTCATCCC
>JALSPL010000555.1 GCA_026985975.1 Anaerolineae bacterium
TAAAATTCTTGTACGCAGAACAAAAAGTTACACAGAGAGCCACAGAGGAAAATCAAGAGCTTCACAGAGGATTTTTTGGAGATTTCTCTGTGGCGCTCTGGCAATCTCTGTGAAACGCTGTGTTCCTGTTTGGTTCTGGCTCGGCCAGGTTAGGCGTAACGATTTCATCCTGTATTGCGGCGTTATGTGGTCAGATCGCCGCAATTTTATTTCTCAATTCCATGTGAGTCATTATGAAACCATTATCAGAATTATTGCAAGGCATTCCACCCTCGGCCACGTTGGCTGTCAACGACAAGGCCAAGGCGTTGAAAGCGGCCGGTCGGGACGTCATTTCCCTGGCCGGCGGCGATCCCGATTTCAATACGCCCGAAAATATCGTGCAAGCGGCTTTTCGTGCCCTGAAAGCGGGCGACACGCATTACCCGCCATCACGCGGCGCCATGGCCATGCGCAAGGCTGTCGCCGACAAGATGGCGCGGGAATATGGTCTGACGGTGGATCCCGCCACCCAGGTGCTGGTCAGTCCCGGCGCCAAATTTCTGCTCTATGCAGCGCTCAGCGCTCTGGTCAATCCCGGCGATGAGGTCATCGTTTTCGAGCCCTATTGGGTTTCTTATGCGCCGATGGTGATCATGGCTGGCGCCACGCCGGTTACTGCGCCCCTGGATGCGGCCAATGGCTTCGCCATCACCGACGAGATCGCCCGCTACATCACCCCGCGCACCAAGGCGATGATGGTGAACTCGCCCAACAATCCCACCGGTCATGTGATCTCCGCCGAGGAGGCGCAGGTGGTGCGGCGGCTGGCGTTGGAGCACGATCTCTACCTCCTTTCCGATGAGATTTACGAAAAGCTCATCTTCGAGGGCGAGCATATCAATCTGGCCTCGTTGCCCGATATGGCCCAGCGCACCATCACCATCAACGGACATTCCAAGGCCTACGCCATGACCGGGTGGCGGCTGGGCTGGGCTGCTGGCCCGAAAGATGTCATCGGGCTCATGGCCAAGCTGCAAAGCCAGACCGTCACTTCGGCCGCCTCTTTTACGATGGCGGCGGGCGCGGAGGCGTTGAACGGGCCACAGGATGCGGTGGAGGAGATGCGTTTGGCCTACAAAGCCCGCCGCGATTTCATGGTGGACGCCCTCAACGCCATTCCCGGCGTGGAATGCGATCGCCCGTCCGGGGCCTTCTATCTGTTTGTGCGTTTCCCGGGGCTGGGAACTGATTCCATGCAGATCGCCAGCATCTTGTTGGAAGAAGCGGAGATCGCCGGCACCCCCGGCATCGCTTTCGGCCAGGCGGGCGAAGGGCATGTGCGCTTCTCCATCGCCACCGCCATGAGCGAGCTGGAGCGGGCGGTGAGCCGCATCGAAAAGTTGATGGCCAGCCGGTAATTCGGCTCCGGCGGCGCTCTCATCATACGCATAAAAAACGCCCGGCCAGGCGTGCTGGTCGGGCGTTTTGTTTGTGCAAGCGGCTTTTTCATTCAGACGGGGGCGGAGGCGGCGGGATGATGGGCTGCTGAGGCGACTCCGATTCGGCGGGCAAGCTGGATTCGGGCGGCAGCGCACTTTCGGGAGGCGGCGGGGGCGGGGCGGCGGGCGTGGCCGGGTAGTCCCGGAAGCCGAAGCGGGTGAGCAACGCGCCGCCGATGGCGATATTGCCGGCGACGAACATCACCAGGTAGGACGCCACGCCGCCTATGAACGGCATAATGGTGGGCAGCCGCCACAAAAGTGTGAGGATGGCCACGCCGACGATGGCTTCCCAGATGGGCGTGACGTTTTGGGCGCTGGCGGCTTTGAGGAGTTCCTTGCCCAACAGCCATCCCAGCGCCAGCCAACCAAAGAGCAGCGCCCCCAGCAGGATAAAGGGAATGGCGATGGCGACAGGGATCAGACAGATGGTGATGGTCAGCAGGATGATGAAGGGCACGCTGATGAGACTGGCCCCCAATCCCACGCCAAAGGCGAGGAGGATGTTGTGACGGATGGCGTTGGCGACGCGTTCGGCGGGCCGCGGGGCCAGCAATATCAGCAAAACGCCCAATGCCGCCAGGACGGCGGTCCAGGCAATGGCGGACATGCCTTCCAGGAAGAAGTTGAGCGCCCATGAGAAGGGGCCGCGTCTTGCTGCGTGGATGGGGAAGTTGTTGTATTCGCCGGGGATGGGCGGGACGGGCGGGACGGGCGGTGTAAGCTGGATGCCGCCGGGCCCGATCTGACCGATAAAATCATCTCTCTTGCCGTTTGCTTCGACGATGTTGCCATGAACCTGGGCGTTGGGATCGCGATGGATAACGCCGCCGATGGCGGTGGCGTCGCCGTTGATGATGGCATGTTGGCCCAGGTCGATGACGCCGCCCATGGCCACGATGTCGCCGTTGACCACGCCGTCGATGGATGCTGAGCCGCCGATGATCGCAACATCGCCATTGACGCTGGCGCCTTGCTCTACGGTGACAGTTCCGCCAAAGACGACCAGATCTCCTTGCAGTGATTCACCGCTGGCCAGGGTGAAGGAGCCGCCAAAAATGACCTTGTCGCCGGGATTTGGGCCCTGGGCGTGGGAAACAGCCGGCGTCAGCATGAACGTCATCGCCAGCAGCAAGGCAATGGCAATAATGAAAGGTTTGTGATGGAAAATCGTGCGCATGAGGCTGCCTCCGTTTATTGGATAGCTTTTGTTGGGGCTTATTCTGAACCGCGCCTGATGATGTAATTATGCTGTCTGTCGGTTGATTTCTTGAGAAATGCGTAGCTGCTCCGGCGCTTTTTGCATGACCAGGGCCAGGGCCAACAGCAGAAAACTCAGTGATAAGAACGTGCTGATGGAAACGAGCGCCCATTGCGGCAGGCGCCGGATGACAGCCAGCGCCGCAATGCCATAGGCGGCGGCGTTGCTGATCATATCTACGGCCCAACTGACGCCATGCTGGAGCAGGCCCGGTTGCAGCATGGCGGCCAGGCCGCCCCATGCCACCAGCAGCAATGGGGCCAGGGCGATGAGCGCGCCCAGCGTCAGAATGCCTCCCAGGAGGATCTTATCCCGGCGCTGTCGTCGGGCCAGCTCTTGGGTGACCGTCACCGAGAAGTCGCGGCGGGTTTCGGCCATGGGGGCGATCGCCAGCGATCGATGCACCCACAGCATGGCGTCGAGCATGGCCAGGCAGTCGGGCCTGGGAGCCGCTTCCTGGCGCAGGGCGTTCAATTCGTCGTCGCAGGATTCGCCGTCGAGATATTGGGATAGACGTTGGAGAATGACGTCGCAATCAATCATGATGTTGAGGTTCAGAGTGTCGGGATGGGAGTTTCAGTGGCGAGAGGATGGGATGATTGGGACTGGGTGATCAGTTGGGCCATTTGTTTGCGGGCGCGGTGCAGTCGTGATTTGACGGCGGCCACAGAGACGCCCATAATCCTGGCGATTTCTTCGTAGGAATAGCCATACCAGTAAAGAAGCACCACGGGCGTGCGGTAGTCGGGCGAGAGTTGATCCAGCCATTGTTGCATCTGATCTGACATTTCACTGCGTTCGGCGCTGTGATGTGGATCGATGGACTCGGGCATGGGAATTTTTTCTACGTATGGATCATCCTCCAGCGAGCTCCAGTTGATGCGGCGCTTGCGCAGGCGATCCACACAATGATTCGAAGCGATGGTCAGCACCCAGTTGATGAACTTGCGATCGGGATTGAAACGATCGAGGTTGGTGTAGGCGCGTATGAAGGTTTCCTGCGTGGCATCCTCAGCTTCCTGTTGGTTGCCCAACATGCGATAGCAGAGGTTATAGACCGGGCGCTGATAAGATTGAACGATATGCGCAAAGGCCTGTTGATCGCCGTTTTTGGCGCTCAGCAAGTATTCGCGCTCTGAAGGAGGAGAAGATGTTGCCGCTTGGTTCACTGATTGCCTCGGGGCGACACAAGACCGCGGGAAAAGAAAACCTGGGGTGACAATGCTGTTGGTCGACATTCTAACACGTATACGGATGATGGGGGAGTTGGGTTTCATGTCATCACTCTGCTTCTCCCCTTGCATTTTGAAGCATCCCATCTTGACCCCCGCGATGATTTCCTGTATAATACTGTCATCAAGGTTAAACACCCCGTCGAAAAGTGGGCGCCCCCCACTTTTTTGTTTGTCTGGGGTTTTATCTTGTCTTGCAAAACTTCATACTTACAACTACATACTTACAACTTCATATCTGAAAGGAAAGTAAAAACTACAGCACATGAACAAGCAACTCTTAATGGCCATCAATCAGATCTGTGCGGAGCGCAACCTCAAACCGCAGGTCGTGATCGATGCCATTGAACAGGCGCTGATTAGCGCATATCGTCGAAATTTTGGCACGGACCAGACTGTGGTGGCGCATCTGGATCCCGAGACAGGGGACACCCATATCTATACAGTTATGACCGTGGTCTCTCCTGAAGAGTTTACCGATCCCCAGACGCAGATTTTGCTGGAAGACGCCCGCGCCATTGATCCCGCGGTGGATATCGGGGATGAAATACAGATTGAAAACACGCCCGACAACTTCGGACGCATCGCCGCCCAGGCCGCCAAACAGGTCATTTTGCAGCGCATCCGCGAGGCCGAGCGAGACGCCCTCTACGAGGAAT
The DNA here is from genome assembly GCA_026985975.1 of Anaerolineae bacterium. GTDB lineage: Bacteria > Chloroflexota > Anaerolineae > J102 > J102 > M2005. Next base: position 4,634 of record JALSPL010000555.1, read on the forward strand.
ATCGTCAGCGCGAGGGCGAATTGATTCAGGGCTCTGTGCGCCCGTATGATCGCAGCAAAGATTCTGTGACCGTCTCCCTGGATGGCGGTCGCGCCGAGGGCGTCATGTATCGCTCTGATCAGATCCCGGGCGAACGCTATCGTCCCAACAGCAGCGTGCTGGCCTATGTCGTTGAAGTCAGCAACAGCTCCCGCGGGCCGACCATTCATCTCAGCCGCACCCACCGTAACATGTTGCGGCGCCTGCTGGAAAAAGAGGTCCCTGAGATCAAGCAAGGCACGGTGGAGATCAAGGCCATCGCCCGCGAAGCGGGCAGCCGCTCCAAAGTCGCCGTCGCCGCCACCCAGCGCGGCGTGGATCCGGTGGGCTCTTGCGTGGGGATGCGCGGCGTCCGCATCCAGAACATCGTTAAGGAATTGCACGGCGAAAAGATCGATGTGGTGGAATGGGACCCGAATCCCGAGAAATTCGTGGCCAACGCCCTCAGTCCGGCCAAGGTCACCGACGTCATTCTTTTCCCCGAAGTGGACAACACCGCTCTGGTCATCGTTCCGCAGCGACAGCTTTCGCTGGCCATCGGCAAAGAAGGGCAAAACGCCCGCCTGGTGGCAAAGCTCACCGGTTGGCGCATCGACATCAAGAGCGATGAAGAGGCTATCTCGGAGGGCCTGACCCCCGAGGAACGCGAGCGCCTGCGTCGCGAGCAGAAGGAGCGGGCCAAAGAAGCCGATCTGCTGGCGGCCGCAAAGCGCCTGCTGGAAAGCGAGGAGCTTTCGAAAGAGGCGCTGCTGGAGCCGGGCGAAGAGCTGGATGCGCCTTTCTTCGATCTCGAAGAGACAGAGGTCGCGACGGCTGCCGAAGCAGCGCAACAGCCTCTTGCCGAAGAATCGTCCGCAACCGTCGAGCATGAGCAAGCCGGCGCCCCGGAAGAAGGCGATTCGGAAGCCGATATCAAGGCCATGGCCGCCAAAATCTCCGCCAGCATGGCCGGCGGCGCCGAGGGCGGTCTCGATGAAGTCGATTACGCCCGCTATTTCGACAGCGAACAAAAAGAGACCGAAGAGACCAAAGAAGGCGACTCGAAGAAAAAGAAGAAAGGCAAGCGCAAGGATCGCAAGCTGGTTTTCGATGAGGAGCTCGGGCGGCTGGTTCAGGTCAAAAAACGCCGCAAGCGCGGAACCTCGTACGATATGGACGATTTCGAGGACTTCGATCTCGATGGTTTCTAATCCGCAGTTGTAACGACGCTCATCCATCCCATGAAAGCGAAAAAGGGACGACGCAAGCACATTCCGCAACGCACCTGCGTTGTGTGTCGGCGAACTTTTCCCAAGCGGGAATTGAATCGCATTATTCGCACGCCTGAGGGGAACGTCCTGTATGATCCCACAGGCAAGGCCCAGGGGCGCGGCGCTTATCTCTGCAACGATCTCGCCTGCTGGGAAAAAGCCATCTCCGGCAATTTCCTGGATCGCGCCCTCAGAACCAAACTCACTCCGGCCCATCGGGCGGCGCTGCAAACCGAAATGGAAAGTCGCAAGACGCTGCCTGCACGGACATCTGATAATGGTTAAGTCGCCATGATATCGATGTCATTTCATCCGACGCCGCCATCGGCCGGCACGTCAATCACATACACAGCCAGAAGCGCAGGAGTCGTGGCCATGAACTGAGCCCCTTTGTCGAGCTCTTCTTATCGCCACCTGAATAATCCTCTCCGCCTTCCTGGCTGT
>JALSPL010000556.1 GCA_026985975.1 Anaerolineae bacterium
CGTTACGAGGGCTTCATTTTATCGCATTTGCTATCCTCATGCTTCAACGACTTTTCAAAATGACCACTTTTGCTTCTCAAAGTGCATAACAGCCTCTAGCCAATGATCTGCTGTCATCCTCGACCTATGTCGTCATTTAGCCCAACAATCGCATGAACAGGTGCAGCGGGCGGGAAAGATTGTGCTATAATGGCGGAGCAATCTTATCTTCGAACATTGTTCCACTCAATGGAGCTCAAAGTATGACAAATCAGTTTGACTATGATGTCCTGATTCTGGGCGGCGGGCCCGGCGGCTATGTGGCCGCCATCCGCTCGGCCCAACTGGGCCTGAAAACCGCCATCGTAGAAAAAGAAAACCTGGGCGGGATCTGCCTCAACTGGGGCTGCATCCCCACAAAAGCCCTGATCCGCAACGCCGACATCGTGCATCTGCTGGGACAAGGCAAGACTTTCGGTTTCAGATTCGACAATCTGGAAGTGGATTACAGGGTGGCGGTCAAACGCAGCCGTCAGGTTTCAAAACGGCTGGTGAAGGGCGTGGGGTTCTTGATGAAAAAGAACAACATCACCGTGCTCAACGGCTTTGGCAAGCTCACTGATCCCCACACGCTGGATGTGGACGGCAAGAGCGTGACCGCGGCCAACATCATCCTGGCCACCGGCGCCCGCCCGGCCCTGCTGCCCGGCATGGAGGCGGACGGGGAGCGCATCGTCACTTACCGCCAGGCCATTGTGCAGGACGAGCTGCCCGAGAGCATCGTCATCGTGGGCGCCGGGCCCATCGGCATGGAGTTCGCGTACGTGTACAACGCCTACGGCGTGAAGGTGACTGTGGTGGAGATGCTGCCGCACATCCTGCCCAACGAGGAGCCTGAGGTGGCGCAGGTGGTGGCTAAGGATTTCCACAAGCAGGGCGTGCGTTTGCTGGCAGCCACCCGCACCGAGGGCATAGAAGTGACCGACTCGGATGTGAAGGTGCGGGTGAAGGATCTTGAAAGCGGCTCCGAGGAGACCATCATCACATCCCAGGTGCTGGTGGCTATCGGCATCAGGCCCAACAGCCAAGGCATTGGACTGGAGGCTGCGGGCGTGCAGGTGAATGAGCGGGGCTGGGTTCCCGTCAACAGTGTGATGCAGACCAACATCCCCCACATCTACGCCATCGGTGATCTCAACGGCAAGATGCCCCTGGCCCACGTGGCCAGCGCCCAGGGCGTCGTGACGGCCGAAACCATCGCCGGAGTCGACACTGCGCCCATCGAGGATTACAGCAACATGCCCCGCTGCACCTACTGCCATCCCCAGGTGGCCAGTTTGGGTCTGACCGAAGCCCAGGCTCGCGAGCAGGGCTACGAGATCAAGACCGGCAGTTTCCCCTTCCAGGCCAACGGCAAGGCCCTGGGGCTGGGCGAACGGGAAGGCTTTGTCAAAATCATCATGGACGCCAAATATCACGAGATTTTGGGCGTGCACATGGTGGGGCCCGAGGTGACGGAACTGCTGCCCGAGATGAGTCTGGCCCGAATGCTGGAACTGACGCCCGAGGAAATCGGGCGCAACGTCCACGCCCATCCCACTCTCTCCGAAACCCTGATGGAAGCGGCCCATGCAGTTCTGGGTCACGCTATTCATATTTAGCTGGGGATTGGATGTTGGGATCGCCAGCCAACACCTGACCAATCCCAATCCCCATTCCCTATTCCCCATTCCATTCACTACCATCCGTCTATGAACACCCCCATTCCCGTCATTCACTACGGCCTGGGGCCCATCGGCCAGGCCATAGGCCGGACCGTGGCCGAGGAGCCGCGGCTGGTTTCGGTGGGCGCGGTGGATATCGATCCTCACCTACAACATCACAAACTACACGAAATCTGCGATGCCGAGTTGCCCGAGTTGCCCATCGTGGGCTCGTTGGCCGATGTGAAAGCTCCCGAAGGGGCAGTGGTGCTGCAAGCCACCGTCTCAAGGCTGAGCCAGGCCCGAGACCAACTCATGGAAGCCATCGCCCGCGGCTATAACGTAGTCTCCACCTGCGAAGAGCTGGTGTGGCCCTGGGATGATCAGCCTGATCTTGCCCGGGAGTTGGACGAGGCCGCCAGGAAGGGCGGCGTCACCCTGCTGGGCGTGGGCGTCAATCCGGGCATGGTCATGGATACGCTGCCCGCGCTGGTCGCCCGCATCACCAGCGGCGTCGATGCAGTGTACGTGGCCCGCTACGTGGATGTGCTGGAGCGCCGCATCCCCTTGCAGGAGAAGATGGGCCTGACCAAAGACCCCGCCTGGGTGCAGGAGCGCCTTGACCGGGGTCAGATCGGGCATGTGGGCCTGGGAGCCAGCTTGCAAATGCTGGCCGCGGGCCTGGGCTGGAGCCTGGATGTGATCAGCATCGAGAGCGAGCCCATTGTGGCGACGGAAACGCTGGAATCGGGGCTGGGCTTTATCGAGCCGGGCCTGTGCAAGGGCATCCGTCAGAAAGCCATCGGCTACATTGCGGGCGTCCCTCGCATCACCCTGGAGCTGATCATGGAGGCCGGGGTGGCAGGCGGCGGCAGGGATGAGACCATCATCGATGGCGATCAGGCCCTGCACATGCACCTGACGGGCGTCCATGGCGATAAAGCCACTGCCGCGCTCATCGTCAACCAGGCCTTGCACGTGCAGCAGATGCCCCCGGGCCTGCAAACCATGCTCTCCGCCCCGCTACTGCCCAGGCGAGGGCAAGAATAGGAGCAGAAGTAGACAACAACTTAATCCTGGCTTTCCTGAAAAAAGGTCGTAACCAGCAACGGCAGTCGGGACAACAGCGAAAATAGTGGGCTTTCAGCCTGTTTTTCTTGGCGAAACCTTACTATTTTCCTTTGCGTCTTTGCGTGAGGCAAGTTTTTTCAGGAGCGCCAATCCTTAACCCTCAATCATCAATCATCAATCCCCGACACCTCCAACGCCATCCGTTTTCAACCCCATGACTGACGCCATCCAACCCCTTCCTATCGAACTCGATCCCAACCCGCCCAAACATGACTGGCATAAGCCGCAACTCACGCGCGGACGCCGGCCCGACTGGCTGCGGGTGACCTCTCCCCACGGCGAGACCTTCTTCCAGGTCAATCATCTCATCCGGGCCGAAGGCCTGCACACCGTATGCGAAGAAGCAGGCTGTCCAAATCTGGGCGAATGCTGGGGCCGCGGCACCGCCACCTTTTTGCTGCTGGGCGACACCTGCACTCGCTCCTGCGGCTTCTGCAAGATCAAAGTAGGACGACCAGAAAAAGTGGATATCGTCGAACCCATCCGCGTGGCCCGCTCGGTGCAGGAGATGAATCTGCGCCATGCCGTATTGACCTCGGTCAATCGCGATGAACTGCCCGATGGCGGCGCCTTCATCTTTGCCGCCACCATCCGCAAAATCCGCGAATTTCAGCCTGGCTGCACCATCGAGGTGCTCATCCCCGACTTTCAGGGGGATGACGCCGCCCTGTGGACGGTGATGCGGGAGAAGCCCGAAATCCTCAACCACAACGTGGAGACTGTGCCCCGGCTCTATCGCCGGGTGCGTCCCCAGGCCAAATATCGTCGCTCGCTGGAAGTGCTGCGTCGGGCCAAGGAGATGGACCCCAACACGCTGACCAAATCGGGCCTGATGGTGGGTCTGGGCGAACGCTGGGAAGAAGTCATCCAGGTGATGAAAGACCTGCGGTCGGTGGATGTGGACATCCTCACCATCGGGCAATATCTGCAACCCACCCGCTATCATCTCCCCATCGAAAAATACTGGCATCCTGACCAGTTCGCGGAACTGCGTCGCATCGGCGAAGAAGATCTGGGCTTCCGCTGGGTGGAATCGGGCCCGCTGGTGCGCTCCTCTTATCATGCCGATGGTCAGGCCCGTCTCATTACGCGCAACGACATCCCTATCCCCGCCCTGGCCTGACGATAGACGATGGACGGAAGAAGAGGATGATTGCAGACGCTCGCCATCGTCCATTGCGCCAGGCGCCCCGAGATTCATTGATATTCGTGGAGATTCATTGAGATTTGGTAGAGATTTATTGAGATTCTGAATCTCCATCGAATCTCTATCAATCTCTATCTTTTTCATCTGCGGAAATCAGTTTTTTCGGCTTTTTCTGCGTTCTAATCTTTTATTTTCAGCACACACACCATGACCGATTACCTTTCCCTCGCCCGCCAACTCGCCCCCGACATCATCGCCTGGCGGCGGGATTTTCACCAGCATCCCGAGCTGGGATTTGAGGAATTTCGCACCGCAGGCATCGTGGCCGAGCATCTGCAAGCGTTAGGCGTGGAGACCCGCACCGGCGTGGGCCAGACGGGCGTGGTAGGGGTTATCGAAGGCGCGTCGCCTGGTCCCACCGTGCTTCTGCGTTTCGATATGGACGCGCTGCCGGTGCCGGAAGAGACCGATCTGCCCTTCGCCAGCCAGCATCCGGGCGTGATGCACGCCTGCGGACATGACGGACACACAGCCATCGGTATGGCCGTGGCCCGCTTGCTGGCGCAAACACGCGAACAATGGCCCGGTCGGGTCAAACTGATGTTTCAGCCCGCGGAAGAGGGCCTGGGCGGGGCGAAGGCGATGGTGCGAGATGGTCTGCTAAAACATCCCCGGCCCGACGCGGCCTTCGCCCTGCATCTGTGGAATCAATTACCACTGGGACAACTGGTGGTGCAGGAAGGCCCGCTGATGTCCGCTGCGGATCATTTCGAGATCAGCATCAAGGGCAAGGGCGGGCATGGCGCTGCGCCAGAAGACACGATCGATGCGGTGCTGGTGGGTGCGGAGGTGGTCAATGCGTTGCAGAGCATCGTCAGCCGCAATGTGCCGCCGCAAGACACCGCAGTGCTCAGTGTAGGCAGTTTTCGGGCGGGCGGCGCCTTCAATGTCATTGCCGAACGGGCCAACATGGCAGGCACCATCCGCACCTTCGACCCCGAGGTGCGGGCGTTGATTTTGCAGCGAATGCAAAAAGTGCTGACAGGAATCACCGCTGCGCATGGGGCGCAGGCAATTTTCGATTTGAAGGAAAATGAATACACGCCCGCAGTCATCAACGACGCGTCCATGGCCGAAATCGCCCGCACCGCAGCCCAAAAGATGCTCCCCCCAGAGCAAATCACCGAAATCCGGCCGCTGATGGTGTCGGAAGACATGTCGGAAGTCTTCAATCGCGTGCCAGGATGCTATGTGCTGTTGGGCGCAGAGCCAGAGGGCGGCGCCCGCGGGCCGCACCACAACCCCCGCTTCGATATCAACGAAGACGCTCTGCCCCTGGCTGCGGCCATCATGGCCAGCATTGCCGTCCATTTCAACCGCCGTCAGTGAGCGGTCAAAAGGGAACTTCTGGCAGAGCCGCAGCGTAGGGTAGAATGAACCCACTGAATACTGACGCACTGAACACTGAACACTGAACACCGAACCACATGCCCTGGTTTCTCATCGAGCCCTCCGGCTACCGATATCCTATCAGCGAAAACGAAAAGGACGGCCTGAGCATTGGCCGCACGCCCGACAATGACGTCATCCTCAGCGATCTAGGGGTTTCGCGGCATCACGCCTACATTCGCGTGCGGGGCCGGGAAGCGTGGCTATACGATCGGGATAGCGCCAACGGCACATGGTTGAATGGTCAACGTATCGTCGCACCGCAAAGGATGAAGCCGGGAGACATTATCAGAGTGGGAGACGTCGAGCTGCGAATGGCCTACACGCCGCCCGAGACGCCGCCTGTTTCCACCGTCTCAGGCGCTACATCAGTTCACAAAAAATCATCTCCCACGCTCTATATTGTGTTAGGCGCGCTGTTGGGAGTATTGGGCCTGGCTCTCATCGGACTGGCCCTGCTGCCTCGATTCACCCGGCCCGCCGCCCCCACGCCTACGCCTTCGCCCTACGCCCGCTACGCGGACGCGATTCGGGCCACGGTGTTCGTGTTGACGCCGGTGGGAAATACGCCCAACGGTCGGGCGGGCAGCGGCGTCATTCTCACAGGAAAGGGCCGCATTCTCACAGCATACAGCGTTGTGGTGAATCCTTCCACGGGCCGCTCTTACAACCACAGCAATCTGGTGACGGTGGGCGTAACGTCCGCAACAGGCGGCGGCAGCCTCATCTGGTATCAGGCCCATGTGGTGCGGGCCGATCGCCAACGAGATATGGCAATGTTGCAGATTTTTGCAAAAGAGGATGGTTCGCCGCTGCCCAACAGCTTCAGGCTGCGGGCCATGCCCATCGGCGATTCCGACGCCATGCAGCCGGGAGACGCCATCGCCGTCATCAGTTTCCCGGCAGGTGAAGCGGGTTCGGGTCCGAATCCGGGCAAGGCGCTGGCTCTGG
>JALSPL010000557.1 GCA_026985975.1 Anaerolineae bacterium
CTATCATCACAGCCTGCAAACCTTGCGCTGGATGGCCCGCCTGGACAGATGGTTGCGGGGCGAGGAGGCGGGCGGGGACGCCATCGACGCCCGGATTCAGGAGCGGCTGGCCTCTTACCGCCCGGCCCTGAGCGCCTACCTGCAAGAACCGCTGACCGCCGAACGCCCGCGCTGGCTGTGGCTGCGCTTCGCGGCCATCGCCCACGATTGGGGCAAGGCCCGGGCCTTTCGCGAGGACGAGGACGGGGACATCCATTTTTATGGGCACGAGCGACTCAGCGGCGAACTGGCCGCCGACTGGATGCTGCGTTATCGGTGCGCCAGGAATGAAATCGCCTTTGTGAAGCGTATCTGCGCCGCGCACATGCGGCCCATGGGCCTGTTCATCGATGGCGAAACGCCCAGCCGTCGCGCCCTGTTCCGATTCTATCGCGATCTGGGCGACGCCGCACCCGCGGTCGTCCTGCTGTTCCTGTCTGATTTTCTGGGCGCCCGCGGCAAAGAAGTTGATCTTGATGAGCTGGATGCCGCGCTGGCGCATCTGGAAGCCTTCCTGCGGCCTTTTGTGGAGCAGGATGAGAAGCCGCCCGTGCCCGCCCCGCTGCTCAACGGCAACGACATTATTCAGCTTTTCGATGCGCCCAGGGGACCGGCCATCGGCCGTTTGCTCAACGCATTGCAGGAAGCCCAGGCCGCGGGCGAGGTGACGACCCGGGAACAGGCCATCGGCTACATTGAGATGCTGCTGGAAAAGGAAAATAATGACTGAGAAAATCTATAAAGTCGGGCCGGACGAATTCACGGTGGATGAAGCGCGCTTGCAGCAAGCTCTGGCCCGCTATCACGAGGGCAAAGGTCTCATTGGCGGCGACCCCCGCAAACGCCCGCGCTGGCTGCATCCCCTGCCCCCGGAGCCCGCGCCCGCCTTCCGTCTGCTGCAATCCAGCCCCGAGCACATCGAACGGCTCAAGGAATTCCTGGCCGCCGCGCCGCTGGAGATCGAGATCGGCAGCGGGCCCGGCGATTTCATCCTGGATCGGGCGCAAAAATACCGTGAGCGGCATTTTCTGGCCTTCGAAGTCAAATGGAAGCTGGTGCGGGAGTTGACGCTGCGGGCGCAAAAAGCGGGCGTGGAGAATCTCTGGGTCTCGGATGACGACGCCCGCTTCGACCTGCCCCGATTGCTGTCCCCCAACAGCGTGGACGTCTTCCATATCCTCTTTCCCGACCCCTGGTGGAAGCCCAAACATCAGCCCCGCCGTCTCTTCGTCCCGCCCTTCGTGGATGTGCTGGCGCTGCTGCTGAAACCGGGCGGCGTGCTGCGGGCCGCCACCGACGTGCCCGGCTACGCCGATCTTATCCGCGAAGTCGTCGAGGCGCATCCCGATTTCCTGCCCCACAACCCCAAACTCGCGCCCTTTTTTGCTGACGCTCATCCCACCAGTCGTCAGGCCTTCTGTGATAAAATCGGACGGCCCTACCAGTTTTTCTATTTCCGAAAAATCACCTGATCCATCCATTCCCTCTCTTCTCCCAACAGGAGTCCCATTATGTCCCGACAAATCATTCACACCGACAACGCGCCCGCTGCGGTCGGGCCCTATTCCCAGGCCGTCAAAATCGGCAATCTGGTCTACACCGCCGGACAGATCGGCATCGATCCCGCCACGGGCGAGATGCAGCAGGGGCTTGAGGCCCAGGCCCGACAAGTGATGGCCAATCTGCAAGCCGTATTGGAAGCCGCGGGCACCAGCTTCGCGGGCGTTGTCAAAACCACCATCTTCATCACCGATATGGCCGATTTCGGCGTGATTAACGGCATTTACGGCGCATTTTTCCCCGAAAATCCGCCCGCCCGCTCCACCGTGGCCGTCGCCCAACTGCCCTTGGGCGCTTTGGTGGAAATCGAAGCCGTCGCTCTTTGCGCCGATTAATCTTACTCTCATTTTTCGACCCCGCTTTTTTGCGCAATTTTTGTGGCTGGGGTATACTTGCCGCATCATTTAAACCGGAGGAGAAGGTTTCATCCAAATGAACAATTCCGAACAATTTTCCGAAACGCCTGTCGAGGAGGTGACTCCGGAAATCATCCCCACCGAGTCTACTCTGGCAGAAGAAGCTGAAACGACAGCCGCAGCAGTCGCCGCGACTGAAGTTGCAGAAGAAGTCTCAGAGCAGCCAGTTGAAGACGCCGAAGAACAGCGGGAAGTCCATCCCATGGAGCAATTGCTCCAGGATTCCAGCTACGATTTGCGGCAACTGGAGGTAGGGGAAATCATCGAGGGGACCATCGTTGGTTTCACCGACAACAACGAAGTGTTGGTGGATATCAGCGCCAAGTCCGAAGGCGTCATCCCTGCCCGGGATCTGGATCGCGTCGATGATGATATCCGCGAGGGACTCAAAGAAGGTGAAAAGATCTTCGTACAGGTGGTTCGACCTACCAGCCGCGAGGGCAATGCCGTCCTCTCTCTATCGCGCGCTTTGGCCGAATATGACTGGCAGAAAGCGCAAGAACTTCTGGAATCGCAGGAGATTTTCGAGGGCGAAGTCAGCGGCTACAACCGCGGCGGCGTCATCGTCTTCCTGGGCAAGGCCCGCGGGTTTGTGCCCGCTTCCCAGCTTGTCAGCGACGAAGGCAAAAAACAGGAAGACACCGATGATCGCTTCAAGGATCTGGTGGGCAAGAAACTCATGCTCAAGGTCATCGAGATGGACCGCAGCCGCAACCGTCTTATTTTGTCTGAGCGTCAGGCCATGCGCGAATTCCGACGTCAGCAAAAAGAGAAACTGCTTAGCGATCTGCAGGTCGGTTCGGTGCAGAAGGGCGTGGTCAGCAGCCTGGCTCCCTTCGGCGCCTTCGTCGATCTGGGCGGAGCTGACGGCCTGATTCACCTCACCGAGCTTTCCTGGCGGCGGGTGCAGGATCCCACCGAGGTGGTCAGCATTGGCGACGAAGTGGAAGTGAAGGTCATCAGCGTCGATCGCGAACGGCGTCGCATTGGCCTCAGCCTGCGGCAATTGCAGCCCGAACCGTGGACCGTGATTCATGAGAATTACGCCATCGGGCAATTGGTGGATGGCGTGATAACGCGTCTGACCAGCTTTGGCGCATTTGCTCGCATCGATGACACCATCGAAGGCTTGATTCACATCAGCGAACTTGCCGACCATCGCATTAACCATCCCAAAGAGGTGGTGAAAGAAGGCCAACGGGTGGTGTTGCGCATCATCAAGATCGAACCCGAAAAGCGACGCATGGGGCTGAGCCTGAAACGGGCCGCCGAAGAGCAATACGCGGTGGTGGATTGGGCTCCCGCCGAGGAAGAGGAAGCTGGCGGCAGCATTGCCGACGCCGTCGCCGAAAAAGCCGAGGCAGCCGAAGCCGCTGAAGTCGTGGCGGAAGAAGCTTCACAGATGGAGAGTGCGGAAGAAGCCCAGGAGCAGATCGAGGCGGTTGTTGCGGATGAGACTGATGACGAATCGATTGCGGAAGTGGTCGAGGAGAAAGTCGAAGCCTGATCTGCTTCTTCCGATTCGTAAATTTTATAACGACAGGGCCGTTCCTGAACAGGGGGCGGCCTTTTTTATTTCTAATCCCTCTCTCATGGAACGACTACAAACTCTTTTGCGTATTTGGTATAATAGAAGCGCCAGACATCCCATCACGTTGGATTTGGCTCGTCTATCATGAGGAAATAGCATTATGGCTGAAAAATTTGACAGATTCACGAAACGAGCGCGTCGAGTTTTACAAATAGCGCAAGAAGAGGCCCAGCGTCTCAACCACAATTACATCGGCACAGAACATCTGCTTCTGGGCCTGGTCAAGGAAGAAAACGGCATTGCGTCCAAAGTGTTATCCGAGTTGGGCGCAGCGCCCGAGAAAGTTATCTATGCCGTAGAGCGCACGGTGGGCAGGGGCGAGCGCCCCTCCTTCGGACGTCCGGTGCTGGCCCCCCGCACCAAGCGCGTCATCGAGCTGGCTGTGGATGAGGCCCGACTCATGGGGCATCATTACATCGGCACCGAGCACTTGCTGCTGGGCCTGGTGCGCGAGGGCGATGGCATCGCCGTCAACGTGCTGCGCAGCCTGGGCCTGAGCCTGGAACAAATCCGCTCGCAAACCGCCCGCACCATCCTGCAAAAACAGCAGCAAACCGCCGAAACCCGTAAAAAGAAAAAAGAAAGCGATACGCCTCTGGTGGATCAACTGGGCGCGGATCTGACGGCCAAGGCCGCCGAGGGCAAGCTGGACCCGGTCATCGGTCGCGAAAACGAGATCGAGCGGGTCATCCAGATCATGTCCCGCCGCACCAAAAATAACCCGGCCCTCATCGGCGAGCCGGGCGTGGGCAAAACCGCCATCGTCGAGGGCCTGGCCCAGCGCATCATCATGGGCGATGTGCCCGAGCCTCTGCTCAACAAGCGCTTGCTGATGCTGGATGTGGGCAGTCTGGTGGCGGGAACCATGTATCGGGGACAATTCGAAGAACGGTTGAAGAAGGTGATCGAGGAGATCACCCAATCACAATCCATCCTTTTCATCGATGAACTGCACATGCTGGTGGGCGCGGGCGCAGCCGGCAGCAGCGTCGATGCGGCCAATATCCTCAAACCGGCTCTGAGTCGGGGCGAGATTCAGGTGATTGGGGCCACCACGCTGGATGAGTATCGCAAATACATCGAAAATGATGCAGCCCTGGAGCGGCGATTCCAGCCGGTGTTTGTGGAAGAGCCCAACTCGGAGGAAACCATCGAAATCCTGCAGGGGATTCGCTACAAATATGAAGAGCATCATGGCCTGCGCATCAGCGATGAGGCGTTGGAGGCGGCGGCGCATTATGCGGCTCGCTATGTGCCCGACCGCTACATGCCCGACAAGGCCATCGATCTCATCGACGAGGCCGCCAGCCGCGTGCGCATGTACAAGACGCCTTTCGCGGTCAGCTTGCGCGAGACCTTCAAAGATCTGAAAAATTTGCAACGGGAGAAAGACGAAGCCCTGGCGCAGCAGCGTTATGAACACGCCATCGATCTCCGCTATCGCGAAGTTGAATTGCAGAACAAGCTGGAGCAGATGCGGGCCGATTGGGAGACTGCTGAGCGCCCGGTGGTGACGCCCGAGGATATCGCCGAGGTGGTGGCCATGTGGACCGGCATCCCGGTGATGCGCATTGCCGGCGAGGAGAAAGAGCGGCTGCTGAAGATGGAGGATTATCTCAAAGACCGGGTCATCGGTCAGCCGGAACCCATCGAAGCCATGACCAAGGCGGTGCGCCGGGCCCGGGCCGGGCTCAAAGACCCCAAGCGCCCCATCGGCGTCTTCATCTTCCTGGGGCCCACCGGCGTGGGCAAGACCTATCTGGCCAAAAATCTGGCCGAATTCCTCTTTGGTTCGCAAGAGGCCTTGATCAAGATCGATATGTCGGAATTCATGGAGCGCCACAACGTCAGCCGTCTGGTGGGCGCGCCTCCCGGTTATGTGGGTTATGAGGAAGGCGGGCAGCTCACCGAAGCCGTGCGCCGTCGCCCCTACTCCGTCATCCTGCTGGATGAGATCGAAAAAGCCCATCCCGAAGTCTTCAACATCCTCCTGCAGGTGATGGAGGATGGGCATCTCACCGACGCCAAGGGCCGCCGGGTGGATTTTCGCAACACCATCATCGTGATGACCTCCAACGTGGGCGCTTCCATCATTCGCCACGGCGGCGGTCTGGGCTTCAAGGTCACCGATGAAACCGAGCAGAAGAAGAGCGCTTACGAAGATATGAAAAAACGGGTGATGGACGCGCTGCGCCGCACCTTCCGGCCCGAGTTCATCAACCGCCTGGATGGCATCATGGTGTTCCATCCCCTGGAGATGGAAAGCATCAAGGCTATCGTGGATCTGGAGATGACGCGCGTGCTGGCCCAGCTTACCGAGCATGACATCATCTTGGAGATGGATGATTCGGCCCGGGAATTTTTGGCCAAGGTGGGCTACGACCCGCAGTTTGGCGCCCGCCCCCTGCGCCGGGCCATCCAGGAGCATGTGGATGACCCCCTGAGCGAGGGCCTGCTGGCCGATCGTTTTCATCCGGGCGATCAAATTCGCATCTTCCACGAAGAGGGCAAGGACGCGCTCACCTTCGAGATTATAGCGCGTAGCGAAGATTATGAAAAAGAAGATGCTTTCATCGAGGCCATGTTGGGGTGATTCAGTTTTTCTGATTCCTCTGCCATCAGCGCATCTTCCCACCTTTTTGCAGGAGCGCCAATGAGTATTCAGCCCCGTAAAAATTTGGTAAAAGAAATAACTAAAATCGCCTCATCGATGACTTCTATTCGTACACAACAATTGTATGAATTCGCAATGTTTTTGCAATCTCATCCTCTGCCCGGAGAAGAGCGTCTGGAAGAAATCATTGCCGAAGATGAAGCGCGATGGGAGGCGCAATTCGCCGATACGAGTGATGACGAGCTGGTCCGTCTCATCAAAAATGTTGAGGCCGAAATCAGCCAGGGCGACACATTTCCGATGTTCGACGCATCCGGCGCATTCATCGAACGCGAATGAAGTCCCGAACGACGCGATCATTCTGGAAACACTACTGGTTTTTGCCGCCAGATATTCGACAGCGAGCCCAAACAGCTTATGAGCTTTGGCGAAATAACCCATCACATCCGGGGCTCTTTTTCAAACGCGTCAAAAGGAATCAGCCGTTGTACTCGGTGCGCATTGGCTTATCATATCGAGCTATTGGTTTACTCCGAGGCGACGTCATTACCTGGTTTTGGATTGGCGATCATGATCAATATGAACGTCTGATTCGGTGAAATACTGGCTCAAAAAGGACTCATCAGATAAATGCCCAAGCCCCGAAGCAGTTTTGTTTGCACAGAATGTGGACATCGCCAACCCAAATGGACGGGGAAATGCCCGAAATGCGGCGCCTGGAACACCATGGAAGAGGTGGTGGAGGCGCCGCAGACGTCCGGGAGCAAGCATCGCGCCCGGCCCGCGGGCGAGCGGCCCGCGCCCCGGCCCCTGCCCGACATCCGCGCGGATGACATCGCCCGCATCCCCCTGGCCATCGGCGAGATGAGCCGGGTGCTGGGCGGCGGCGTCATGCCCGGCGGCGGCGTCCTCATCAGCGGCGATCCCGGCATCGGCAAGAGCACGCTGTTGATGCAGATGGCCTCATCGGTGGCGCAGAGCGGGCGCACGGTGCTCTATGTCAGCGGCGAGGAGTCGGCCTATCAGGTCAAGCGCCGGGCCGAGCGTTTGGGCGGGGTGGAGCCCGATCTGTTTTTGCTGGCCGATGTGGATTTGCACAACATTCTGGCTCAGATTGCGGCCCTGAACCCGGGCCTGGTCATCGTCGATTCCATCCAGGCGGTGTATCTGGATGATCTCAGCAGCAGTGCCGGCAGCGTCACCCAGGTGCGGGAATGCACGTCGCATCTGCTGCGCATGGCCAAGGAGAGCAACACGCCGCTGTTTCTGGTGGGGCATGTGACCAAGGAGGGGAACATCGCCGGGCCTCGGGTGCTGGAGCACATGGTGGATACGGTGCTCTATCTGGAAGGCGATCGTTTTCACAGCTATCGGTTGCTGCGTTCGGTCAAGAACCGGTTTGGCTCCACCAACGAGGTGGGGGTGTTCGAGATGAGCCCGGCGGGCTTGCAGGAAGTGAGCAATCCCAGCGAGATGTTTTTGGCCGAGCGCCTGCCCAACGCCTCGGGCAGCGCCATCGCCGTGCCCCTGGAAGGCACCCGGCCCCTGCTGGTGGAGGTGCAGGCCCTGGCCTCCACCACCGCCTTCGCCCAGCCCCGCCGCACCGCCAACGGCGTCGATTTCAACCGCTTGCTGCTTATCACCGCCGTGCTCTCCAAGCGGGTGGGCCTGCGGCTTTCGGATCAGGATATTTTCGTGAATGTGGTGGGCGGGCTCAAGATCACCGAGCCGGGCAGCGATCTGGCCGTGGCCGCAGCTATCGTCTCCAGCGTGCGCAACCGGCCCGTGGCTGCGGATATGGCCCTGCTGGGCGAGATCGGGCTCAGCGGCGAGCTACGCTCGGTGAGCCAGTTGGGGCGAAGACTGACCGAGGCCAGCAAGCTGGGCTTCAAGCGGGCGGTGATCCCCCGCAGCGCCGGGCGTCACGCCCGGGCCGAGACTTTCCCCGATGATATGGCGATCATCCGCGCCCGCTCCTTGCACCAGGCCATCGAAGCGGCGCTGACGTGATTTATGTTGTTGTAGAATATCCCAAACCTATGATTCAATCTGGAGTTATGCCATGTTTTTCAGAAGGTTACTTGCATTCATCCGTTTTTTGATAATCCCCGTTATTATATTTTTTGTTGTTACAGCTATTGTGCTGGCCGTTGCCTTGGGCATCGGTTGGGTGTTACAACTCCTCGTGCCCTTCGATTGGTTCCAGGCGACGTTACTTTCTCTCATCGCTGGTTTAGCGATAATCGCCTTTTTGATCTCAATCCTAAAGGATCCGCCAGTGAGTGATGATGCTGACGATTTTGATGATTATGATATCGTGGACGAATGGCGGTTTTCTGGAGACTCTGAAGATGAGATAGCGATTCCTCTTACCCGTTTTTGGACTTCTTCGCGACGCCCTTCTTGGGAAGCCTGGATGACATTTGTGCTCGCCAATGACATTTATGTTGATTTGCTGGAGGATGACAAAATCAGTCGGCGGTGGGATGACAAATCTCTGGAAGATGTCGCCATCGATCTAGCAAAGGCTGCTATTGAAAACCTCAAGCGGCGAGCGCCGCAAAAAAAGGTTGCTATCAGCAAAACGAAGTTGCGGGAATCTCTCAAGAAAACAGAACGCTGGGCGGAATATCATCCCTTTATCGATCTGTTTCATCCCATCATCAACAATAATTTGTATTTGTGGGAGGATACCATCAGAGACGTCAAGGCGAGCGGCTTATGGCGCGAGACGATCGATCCTGCGATGCTGGTTTGATGAGGATTGCCTCAGATTTCATCAGATTGGCGGTGGTGCGCCAATCATTCATCTGATGACGGCTCTTCCGGATCGGCTGTTGGCGCCACCGGGGTCTCTGCCGTCTCGAAGGGGTTCTCGGGCGTTTCGTCGCTGAGCATAATGAGTTCGCCGTGCATGAAGCCGCCCTCATCCAGCAGGAAGGAGGCGACGCGAATGGCGCCCCACATGCGCCCGCCCTCCAGCAACTCCACCCGCTGGGCGGTGAGATCGCCTTTGTAGGCGCCGGAGACGGAGACGGTTTTGGCTTTGATATCGGC
Source organism: Anaerolineae bacterium (assembly GCA_026985975.1). Lineage (GTDB taxonomy): Bacteria > Chloroflexota > Anaerolineae > J102 > J102 > M2005. Next base: position 9,278 of record JALSPL010000557.1, read on the forward strand.
CAGCACGCGGGCGTTGGGCCCGATGATGACATTGCCCAGAGTCTCGATGCGCCCGCCTTCCATAACGCCATCGATACGCACCGATGTCTCGCATCGAATTTCGCCGGTGATGACAGCGCTTTCGCCGATGACGACATCGACGCGGTCGGGTTCAGGACGTTGGTCTCGTTTGAACATGGGGGTATCTCCTGTGCTGAAAATAGATTGATCTCACGCAGAGGCGCTAAGCCGCCAAGGAAAAAAGAGGCGAAGAGAAAGATGGACGCAGAAAAAGCCGAAAAATCTGATCTACGCAGATGAAAAAGATCGAAGATTGATGGAGATTTGTAGTATCCTGACAGTGAAATTCTTGTACGCGGAACCAAAAGTTACACAGAGAGCCACAGAGGAAAATCAAGAGCTTCGCAGAGATCTTTTAGAGATTTCTCTGTAGTTCTCTGGCAATCTCTGTGAAACTCTGTGTTCCTCTTTTGTTCTGGCTCGGCCAGGTTAGGGGCTCAGAATCTCGATGAATCTCCACCAATCTCTATCAATCTCAGGACGCATGAAATGGAAAATCCGGCTCGAAGCAGATCATCGTCTTCCGTCCATCGTCAGGCCGCAGGCTCTTTTCATCCCTGATGCTTCATCAAGGGCGACATGGACTCGCCGCTGTGGATGCGGAAGATGGCCTCGGCCAACATGGGGGCGATGGAAAGGACTTCCAGTTTGGGATGCTGTTTTTCTTTGGGGATGTGAATGGTGTCGGTGACGAGGAGTTTACTGATGTAGTCAGCCTCATCCAGTCGCTGCAGGGCGCTGGGCAGCAGCACCGGATGCGTGATGGCCATGATCACCTCGGGCCGGGCGCCCGCATCCACCAGGCTTTTCACCTGGGTGAGGACGCTGCCGCCAGCGATGAGATCGTCGAAGACGATGGGCGTTTTGTCCTTGATGTCGCCGACAATGACGGTGGTCTCGGTGCTGGTGAAGCTTGTGCGCCGTTTGTGCATCAGCACCAGAGGCAGATTCAGCAGGCGGGCGAAGCGGCTGGCGAGTTTGGCCCGCCCCACATCCGGTGCGACGACCACCGGATCGTCGATATTCGTCTGCTGAATATGTTTAGCGAAAACGGTCATGGCTGAAAGTGGATCCACCGGGATGCTGAAGAAACCCTGGGTGGCCTCGGCGTGAATGTCCATGTAGATGACCCGGGACGCGCCGACATTTTCCAACATGCTGGCCACCACCCGGGCGCTGATGGCTTCCCGGCCGCGGGCCATGCGTTCCTGCCGGGCGTAAGGGAAGTAGGGGATCACCACATTGATGCTATGGGCTGAGGCCCGTCGGAAAGCGTCAATGTAGAGAATCAACTCCATCAGATTATCGTTGACGGGCGTGGGGCAGGGCTGAATGATGAAAACGTCATCCTCCCGCACCAACTCATCGATGATGATGTGGATCTCTGAATCGGGCAGTCTGCGGGCCGTGCTGCGCCCGAGGGGACGATTGAGAAGGTTGGAGACTTCTTCCGCCAGGGCGGGATTGGCGTTGCCGCTGAAAATACGCAGGGTGTGCAAATTCCGTGACATAGGACAAACGGGCCTTGTGAGTGGAACCGGCGTTTTCTGAATCTATTATACGGGCTGCGGCCGCGCTTCCCAATTTCGATGGCGCGTTTGGCGTGACAAGCGCTTATTGCTTGGAGCACAGGCCCGCGCCGGGCTGAAAGTCGGGCTGGGTATCATATTTCTGTGGTTTTCTCAATGAAAGCCGCCCGCGATCGGCGGCCGCCTGCATCAGCCATTCGGCCTCGACTCGCCTTTTGGCCTACAGGCATTTGCAGGATGCCGCGGGTGTAGCGGCCCGGACGACTTTCCAACGCCAGCGAGCCGCCGGCCACAGCCATGAGCGCGCCATGCAAGCTGAGCCCATGTCCGCGCTTTTCCTCCCCGCTCATGCCCACGCCATTATCCTCCACCGCCACTTGCACCATGCCATCGCTCAGCCTCGCCCGCACCCATAACTGCCGGGGCGCAGCCTCCGCCGCGGGGAAAGCGTGCCGGGCCGCATTGCGCACCAGCTCACGAGCCGCGTAAAACAGCGCTTCCTGCGCCTGAGGATTGAGCGCATCCAACGCCCGCGCCGCATCATCCTGGATCCGCCAGCCGATTTCATCGAAATGCCGGGCGAATTCGGCCTCGATGATGCGGCGAAGGGCGGGGATGAAGCCCAGGCGAGCAATATCGGGCGTGATCACAGCGGGCAACTCGCGCAACAGGCCCGATAGCTCTCGATGCGCCTGCGATAGCTGCGCCATAATCTGCGCTTTGTCCTCGCCCGCAGCCAGAGAAAGCATGGCGGTGTGCACCAGGGGCAACACATCATCATGGAGCACGCGCCGGGTGCGCTGATCCAGCATCTGCGTGGCAGCCATGCGCTGCCGTTGTAAAGCCATGATGCGCTGCGAAAGCGCCAAACTGGCCTCGGCGTCGATGAGACGCTCGCCCGCGGCCCGCGCAATTTCGATCTCCTCCCGCGCATACAGGCTGCCATCGGCCCGCGGGCCCACCAGCAGATAGCCGATGCGCCCCCGCTCGCTCCACAGGGGGATGGCCCAGGCGCAACCCGCGTAGCGGGCGGGATCGATGGGCAGCGCCAACGCCTCTTCATCCTGTTGCGGCAGCGCGAAAATTTCGGGAATGGCCTGCTCCGCCGGAAAACTGCGGGGCTGTACAAAAGGAGCCAGAGGACCGGTTGGGATCAGAAAAGCGGCCTTCGCCCCCAATAGATCGCGACAAAGAGCAGTAAAAGGATCCGCCGCGGGCGAGGAGCGCTGGGCCGTGAGCGATTCATACCAGCGCTGGCTGGAAACAAAAGGCCGCAATTGCCGCATGCTCAAATCCCATTCGCCAAAAATGCGCCAGCCCGAAAGCGCGGCATAGGCGGCCAGAAAGATAGCCGATAGCAGCGCCAGATAAATGGGAGAGCGATTGAGCGTCAGCAAAGCGCCCGCCAGCCCGCCGAACCCGCCCGCCAGGATCACCGCCCGCCGCCATTGGCTGGCCAGCCCGCGGCGGGGCAGCGCCTTGCCCGTGAACAGTTCATACGCGGCCATGGCCTGCCCCAACATGAGAATGACTCCCGCGATCAACCCCTCCGCCAGCAAATCCAGCAAACCGATGGCGTTGAGAGTGGTTTGGGTGAAGATGTAGACGCCGCCGCGAGACCGGGTTTGCGGCACCGTCCACAGCACCACGATGGCCACCACAAAGGCCACAGCCAGCAGCAAAATAGAGGCGGCCATCAGCCAGGGCCGGGCCCGACGCCGGGCCTCCTGCCCCATCAAACGGCGGCTGGGGCCAGGATGCCGGATAGCATCCAGCGATAACGCCATGCTTAGCAGCACATAGACGGGAAACGCGGCCGTGGCCAGAGGGATGCCGAAAACAGGATGGCGCAGCAACTCCCGTTCGGGCCAGATGAAGGGGCTGAGGCGATAGAGAAAAGGCAGATAAGGGATGCCCATCAGCGCCAGGCTGAACAGGGCCGCGGCCACCACGCCCAGCATCACCCGCAGCCAGGGGCGATGACGATGGTGCAAGGCCGAATCGGGCGCATCCCAATAGCCCGCGTGCCAGAGAATGACCAGATACCAGGCCGCAGGCAGCAACACCACCGGGGCCATGCCCATGACGAACCAGGGAATGGTGGCGGACGTGAGATAAAGATTGCCGTTCTTCATCAGCAGAGCCGAATGGCTGACGAAAAAGAGGGAGCCCAGCAAGAAGCCGCCCGCGGCCAGAATGACCCCGGGCGAGCGCTGATCCGCGTTGAGCCACACCGTCAGGCTCAGCCACAGCAACAGAATGACGTTGAACAGGGAGATGGCAATGAGCGCCCAGTTGAGGAGACTGTGAGAGGTCATGGCTGCCACGGCTCCCATTCATCCTTCTGGTTGAGGGTGTAGGCGTTGCCTTCGTCATCCCAGTGGATAAGAATGCCGGTGCGGGCGATGAGCGCGGCCCGGGTGCGGGCCACCTTTTCATCCGCACTGCTGTGCTTGAGATCCCAGGCCGCGTAAATCTGCCCGTTCACCCGGCTGATGGTGCGCTTGTCGCGAAAGCCCAGCCGGGCCGCGATCTGCTCATTGGTCAGACCCTGAGCCAACATGCGGGCCACCTGACGCTCGTTGGGCTCCAGCAGCGCCATGGGGTCGTTGGCGTCTTTGCGCTGCACCTCCTGCACTCGATCGGCGATGTCGGGATCGATGAAGCTGCGTCCTTCCACCGCGTCGCGCAACAGGGGAAGCAGCATCTCGGGCAAAAGATAATTGGACTTGCGCACATACGCAAAATGCGTGAGCACGCCCGCGCGGCGGAACTGACGATAATAGTCGTCATCATCCTGAATCGAATAGAAAACAATGGGCATGCGCGGGAATTCCCGGCGAATGGCCACCGCGGCCTCAATGCCATTCATCGCGCCCGCCAGTTGCACATCCATGAGGATGACCTCGGGCGGGCGGCGCAGGCATAATTCCAGGGCCTCTTCGCCGCTATCGCATGTGGCGATGACCTGCACCGCGCGCGTGGCGTCCAGGCCCTGGCGCAGGGCCGGACGCAGTCGGGGATTATCTTCGACGATGAGAACTTGCAGGGGAGAGGATGCCATGTCCATCATTGTGCGTCATGCCAGATATTTCGTCAAGCACTTGAGTGCGCAGATGATGGCATTCAAGCCGTTGAAAGGGGAGCTGCGGAACGTTAAGCTGGGAAAAGCTGATGTTTTCCATATTTATCCATCTTCTCATCACCTTTCGACCTCTAAACTGGAGTCCGACCATGACCATCCGCCATCCCTTTCGCATCCTCGCCCTGGGCCTTTTCCTGGGTTGGGCCTTCGATTGGCTCTTTTGGGACAAAACGCCCGGCGTTTCGTTGCTGATTTACGCCATCCTACTGCTGGCCGTTCTGTTCCAGACGTTACGCTGGCAAAAAATCGCAGCGCTTCGCACCAACTGGTGGCTGCCCCCCCTGCTACTGATTTTCGCCACCCTGGGATTTATGCGAGCCAATAGCTTTCTCATTTTTCTGAACATTCTCGCCATGCTCACAATTCTGATCCTGATCAGCAACCATCTGGCGCGACGTTCGCTCCTGGCCCTGCACCCCCTGGACTTTGTGCATGACCCCATGCAATCCTTTCTGCTTTCGATATGGCACAGTCAGCGCCTGATCAGGCAGGCGAATCAGCCCTTGAAAAAAGAGGTTGGCGGAAAATACGCCCGTTTTCTGCCGGGCGTCATCAAGGGCCTGCTCATCAGCATTCCCATTTTCCTCATTCTGGTTCCGCTGCTCGTCTCCGCCGATTTGATCTTTGCGCAGTGGATACGCCATATTTTTAGCTGGGATATAGTAATTGAGTGGAGCATACGCGGTGTGCTCATGATCTTGATGGGCGTGTTTGTGGCCGGCGGCGCGGCGTACACGGCGCTGGGAAGCGCTTCTTTTCCCTCTGTCTTGCGGAAACCCGAAGATGCGGGGCGCGGCGATGCTGGCGCCAACGACACCGCCGATTCGTCTTCATCAATGCGCCTGGGCGTCATCGAAACCCTGATTCCCATCAATCTGGTCAATCTGCTGTTCCTGATCTTTGTCGTTATCCAAATTCCCTACCTCTTTGGCGGCGAGTTGAACATCGGCGAGCACAGCTTCACCTATGCCGAATACGCCCGCCGCGGCTTCGCCGAGCTGGTCTTCGTCGCCATGTTCATATTCGGTCTCCTCTTGTCCCTGCGCAGCGTCAGCCATCTGCCAGGCTCGCGGGCGCGGCGGGCCTTTAATGTTTCCGCCACGCTGCTTCTGCTCCTCACCCTGATTTTGCTGGCCTCCGCCTTCAAGCGGCTGGCGTTGTATGAATCGGTGTATGGCTTCACCACCATGCGCATCTATCCCCATGTGTTCATGATCTGGCTGGGGTTGTTACTGCTGTGGTTTGCGGCCACGCTGTGGCTTGCGCCCGAGCGGTTGGCCATCGGCATTCTCATTGCCGCCTTTGGCTTCATCCTCACCCTCAATCTGCTCAACCCTGACGCCTTCATCGTGCGCAAGAACATTGAGAGGTTCCAGAAACAGGGACAACTTTCGGTCTATGACGAATCCGGTCGGGTGGATGTGGACTATGTCAGCCACTTGTCCGCCGATTCCGTTCCGGCGCTGGTGGCTGCCTTACCCCATTTGCAAGGCAGTTTGCACGATGTCGTAGCCGAAAGTTTGAGCGCCCGATACAGGCTGATGAGCCATACCGAGCCCGGACGTCCCTGGCAATCGTGGAACTTCTCTCGTTGGCGGGCGTATAAGCTATTACAAGCCGCTCATTTTGAAGTGGAGAAGTAACTATGCCCGGATTTCATCACAAAACAAGACAATTTCTGGCTCTGACCCTGGCCGCGGGTCTGCCTGCGGGCCTGATTCTCTTCCGCATGGCCTACACCGGCTCGCCTCTCTACGGGTTTCTGCTGTGGAATCTCTTTCTGGCCTGGCTGCCATTGTTCTTTGCCTGGTTTTCCCGTCGCATCGCAGCCAAAAGCCGGGCGCTGGCGCTCCTCGGCGCCGCGGCCTGGCTGGCGTTTTTGCCCAACGCCCCCTATCTCATCACCGATCTCATTCACCTGCACCCGGTGGGCGACATTCCGTACTTCTATGACGTGGTGATGTTCTTCAGTCTGGCCCTGACCGGGCTGGCGCTGGGCTTCGCCTCGTTGGCCTGGATGGAGGGGGCGGTGCGAGTGAGGCTGGGCGTCTGGCCCGCCCGCATCTTTGCCGCGGGCGTCATCGCCCTGGCCAGTTTCGGCGTGTATGTCGGGCGCTTTTTGCGCTGGAATAGCTGGGACATCCTCACCCATCCCGGCCCGCTCTTCCTGGAGATCGCCCGCATCTTCCATCACCCCGTGGCCTACCGCGTCATCTGGGCCCATGCGCTCATGCTGACGGTGACCCTGCTCGTCGCCTATGGCCTGCTGGTCATGCTAGCCTCGCTTTCCCAGCCTCATCTCAAGGCAGAGTCCGCATGAAACCGGTGAACGCTTTATCAAGGAAAAATCCGTGGGAATCCGTATCATCTGTGGCTACAATACGCTGTCACGCGGCCAATATGATTTTCGCCAGACTCCAGAATAATTGAAGCGACCCAAAAACATGCTCTCGCGCCAAGCCAATCACAACGTCTCAGGTCTGGGCCATTGTTCGAGCCGCCGCTGGCAAGACCTGTCAACGTTGTAACGCGCCACGAATTCACAACTGAAATGGGAGTGGATAGAGATGCCTCACACCCCCCCGGCATCGCCCGGCTTGATCCGCCAGGAAACATATTTCAGGAGTCCCAACGGATTGGTGACCTTTTTATCGACAATCACAAGGTCCCTTTCCGCCAGATAATCCTCAAACGCAGCGAAAGTGAACATGTCGTCGTAGGGATGCGCCAGGATCTTACGCCATATCCCGCCCGGAAAACCGGAAAAAGACTCGATGGCGAGTTCTTCGATGAACATCTCCCCATCATCTTTCAGCACCCGCTTCAATTCATCGATACAATCGCGCCAGTTGGGAATATGATGGATGATGCCAAAATCGAAAATGACATCGAAAGATTTATCGGGAAAGGCCATATTCGTGGCATTCATCATCTGGAATGTGACTGAATCCGTTTGATGATGCTTCCGGGCCAGAGCAATCATCCTCTCGTCAAGATCGATGCCGGTGATCTTTTCGGGCCCGAAGTGCTTTTTGATAAGCTTCGCGCCATGGCCGTTTCCGCATCCAATTTCAAGCGCTGAGGCGTAAGTTCTGGGAGCAGCCATTTTCAGGAAGATCGGAATTTCGTGTCTTTCCTGAATCGCTGCACGCAGAGGATTGTTCATCAGAAGAAACTCAGATTTGTTTAGGAGCATGATTGTAATCCTGGTTTGATGGGAGAAATTGAAAATAAAGAGCGGCCTGCCCAAACAGACCGCTCTTTTTCTGTAAAGATCATCAAGCGGAGACCCTCAAAGCTACAGTCTTGCAGCAATGAGATCAGCGATCTCTTCGGGGTGGCTGGCCACAGGCACGCCCGCGGCCTCCAGCGCCTTGATCTTCTCGGCCGCGGTGCCCTTGCCGCCGCTGATGATGGCGCCGGCGTGGCCCATGCGTTTGCCCGGAGGGGCCGTCTGTCCGGCAATGAAGCCGACCACCGGCTTGGTCACATACTCCTTGATGAACTCGGCCGCCATTTCTTCATCGGCGCCGCCGATTTCGCCGATCATGACAATGGCTTCGGTGTCAGGATCATCCTGGAAGAGCTTGAGCACGTCGATGAACTTGGTGCCGATGATGGGATCGCCGCCAATGCCCACCACCGTGCTCTGACCGATGCCCTTGTTGCTCAGGGCGAAGACCGCCTCATAAGTGAGCGTTCCCGAGCGGGAGACCACGCCCACCGGGCCGGGGATGTGGATGTTGCCGGGCATGATGCCCACCTTGGCCTGCCCGGGGGAGATGAGGCCGGGGCAGTTGGGGCCGATCAGGCGGGTGGGGTGCTGATCCACATAAGCCTTGACGGTAATCATATCCAGCACAGGGTTGCCCTCGGTGATGCACACCACCAGCTCGATGCCTGCTTCGGTGGCTTCCAGGATGGCGTCGCCAGCAAAACGGGCGGGCACGTAGATGATGGAGGCGTTGGCGTCGGTGGCGGCTTTCGCTTCGCGAACGGTGTTGAACACGGGCACGCCCAGATGCTCCTGGCCGCCCTTGCCCGGGGTCACGCCCGCCACGATGTTGGTGCCATAATCCAGCATCTGCGACGCATGAAAACTGCCTTCGCGGCCGGTGAGGCCCTGCACGATCAAGCGGGTGTCTTTGTTGACTAAAATACTCATTATTTCACCTCTCCTTTGGCTGCGGCCACGGCCATTTGCGCGGCTTCGGCCAGGGTGCGGGCGGTGGGGAAGTTGGCTGCGGCCATCAGCGCCCGGCCTTCCTCCTCGTTGGTTCCCACCAGACGAATCACGAAGGGAACCTCGGGCTTGACATCCTCGATGGCGGCGAGCAGGCCCTTGGCCACCTCATCGCAGCGGGTGATGCCGCCGAAGATATTGACCAGCACCGCCTTCACATTGGGATCGCCGAGGATGATCTCCAGGGCGGTGGCCACCTTGGCCGCATCCGCGCCGCCGCCGATATCCAGGAAGTTGGCGGGAGCCCCGCCGAAGTGTTTGACGATGTCCATGGTGGCCATGGCCAGCCCCGCGCCATTCACCATGCAGCCGATCTCGCCATCCAGCTTGATGTAGCTGAGGTCGGCTTCCCGGGCCTTGGTCTCGTAGGGGTCTTCCTCATCCAGGTCCCGTTTCGCGGCCAGGTCGGGATGACGGAACAGACCGTTGTCATCCAGCACCATCTTGCCATCCACCGCCAGCAGACTGCCATCGCCCTGCACCACCAGCGGATTGATTTCCGCCAGCTCTGCGTCCGAAGCAACGAACGCATTGTACAGGCCCGTGGCGATCTTGGTGAAGGGTCGGAACTGGCTCTTATCCAGCCCCAGGGCCGAGGCCATGCCAATGGCCTGATAGCCCTTCATGCCCAGAAAGGGATCGACTGCCACCTTTTTGATGGCGTCGGGATTGGTGGCGGCCACCTCTTCGATCTCGACGCCGCCCTCGGCCGAAGCCATCATCACCACGCGCTGCCGCGCCCGGTCGATGATCATGCCCAGATAGATTTCATCCTGGATGTCGGCTGCGGGATCGATGAGCACCTTTTTCACCGTCAGGCCCTTGATGTCCATCCCCAGGATCTCACGGGCTTTTTCCTCGGCTTCCTCTGGCGTTTTGGCCAGTTTGACGCCGCCAGCTTTGCCGCGACCGCCCACCAGCACTTGCGCCTTTACTACCACCGGCCCGCCAATGCGTTCGGCAATGGCTCGGGCCTCTTCCGGCGTAGCGGCCACTTCCCCTTGCGGGACGGGCACGCCATAGTCGCCGAAAATCCGTTTAGCTTGATATTCGTGAAGCTTCAATGTTCCCTCCTTTGGGAATCAAAGATTTTTGAGTCGCCTGAAAAAAGCCTCACCACGGAGGCGCAGAGGGCGCAGAGGAAGAAAAAGGTGGAGGTTCGGATGTCTTTTCTCTGTGAACCGCCATGATTTTCTCCGTGTTCTCCGTGTCTCTGTGGTAAAATAACCTTTTTCAGTCGATCCTTTTTTTGATTTTACGGACTTTGCCGCAAAAATTATCAGTAATATGACCTATCAATTATAGGTTAAAGGGAAAACCGCGCCCAAATCCAGGATGTAAAAAAGGTGAGCCGGACGGCGCGAGCTGATGGCCGCGGGGGCGCCCCCACATCGTCTCAATCATCCATCTCCGCCCTGGCGGCTGCGTTTCCGTCAGCATGGATGGGAAATGTCAGTTTCACCATGGTTCCCGCCGGTTGATGCGGGAGGATGGTCAGATTTCCTCCCAGCGTGCGCGCTCGCTCTCGCATGGAAATCAATCCCAAACCGTTTTGTTTTTGCGCTTCGTCGATGGCGATGCTGCGTCCATCGTTGAGGATGATCACCATGTAATCATTGCCCATCACGTCCAGCGTCACCGAGATGTGCGTGGGGGCGGCGTGCTGGGTGGCGTTGTACAGACTCTCCTGGATGATTCGATAAACGTGAACGGCCCGCGTCCCTCTGATTTCCTGCCACAGATCGATGCGGCTCACATGCCACGCCAAAGTGACGCCCGCTGCTTCGCAGATGGCCCGGGCTTGTTGCCGCGCCAGGTCCACAAGCCTGCCTTCCCGCACGCCGGGCAGGCCCAGATCATACACCAGTTCGCGGGCGTCTTTTGTCATCATCTGCGCCTGATCGATGATTACCTCCAGAATCGCCTCTGATTTGTCCGGATTTGTGGACCACAATCGCTGCGCCCGATCCAGCGACAGGGCCACGCCGCCCAAAAATTGCAAGACGCCGTCGTGGATGTCCTGGCCGATGCGTCTCCGTTCCCGATCCACCGCCTCCAGAATCACGCCAGGCGCGGCTTCCAGTTGTTCGATGTAAGAACGCACAGCAATGGCCCGAGACAGATCCTGGCCCAACAGCCCGGCCAGGCGCATATCTTGCTCATCGAAAGGCTCGGCCGTGGCGCGCGGGCCGAACCAGATGGCGCCCAATAATTTCCCGCCCTCCTTAAGATGCTCGATATGGACCGGCGGGGTGGGCAGCAGCGACGCATCCGGCTGGGCGGAAACGGGGATCTTTCGCACGTCGCCCGTCTCATTCTGCGCCAGATAAAGTGTCTCGGACGCCAGCGGGCTCCAGGCCCCCACCCACTCCACCTCCAGGCTCTTGCAGAGCATATCGGCCGCACTATCCAATAACTCCGGCAGATTCATGTGTTTTCGAATGGCCTGAGAAAATTGCGAGACGATCTCATAATCATAATTGTGGCGGGCAAAAAGCCGGATGAATGCTCGCCGGACGGGCGAATTGACATAGAACAACATGGTCGTGATCAGCACCGCTCCCCATACCATCGTCCACTGCAACCCGTCCAGACCGCCGGGCATGATCACCATCGAATAGATTTGGACGATGGTGACGCTGATGAAAAACACCATCAGGACGCGCAGAAACTGCCCGCGGTAAGCAAAGGCCTGATAGCGCAGCATCGCATACGCCAGCATCGCCGCACCGGGGATGATCCATCCCGACACGGTGAGGTTGGTGATAGATAGCGTCCAGCTATGCCCCGGGATCTGCGAAAGCGCATCGATGCCAATGATAGGCAGGCTGGTGATCCAGGCAACGACCAGAAACGGCACCTGTTTTCTTACCTTCAGCGATGGAGGCCGCATCCATAGATAAAGGGAGCGCAGGACGAAAACGCTGCTGCCAACGATGAAGTTGAAGAAGACGACGGCGTCGAATCCCATCTCCAGGCGCCGGGCCATCTGCGGGCGGTCGAAAAACATGAAGAATTCGACGAACTTGAAACCCACGGCCAGAATGGCGAGAAGCCAGAAAATGCCGGAGATTCGTATCCACTTGCTATTTTTGATGGGATGCGGAAAGAGCAGGGCCAGTTGCAGGATCAATACGCCAAAAAATGGGCGGGGCCCGGAGTTGGCCAGAAGATCATAGAGCAAGGTTAGCTGATCAGAACGAAACCATTGATCAGCACCCAGAACGGTCATGCCGCCCAGCAAAAGGAAATTCGCCAACGCCCGATTTTGCTTCTTGCGCGGGGCGGCCACCAACACCATCAGGCCTGTCAGCCACAGCGCCAGACCCGGAAGAATCATCAACAGTTGTCCGCGCAGAATATCCGCCATGGACCAGCGTATGGGGATAATGGCCGTCTGGAAATGCTGATTATTGCGCTTTCCTTCCACCACCACATACCGGCTGACCCGTTTTCCATTGTAAACTGTCATCAAGTGCGCCCGGACCCTCTCCTCGTCCCTCAAATCCAGCCCGTCCACTTTGGTCAGACAGTCATTGATGAGGAGTTTCTTGTTTTTGAGAGCGGGCAATTGGGTCGAGCTGGTGGGTGAGATGCGATAGCATTGTTCCACCGGCGACCAATAACGCAACACGCCGATATCTGCTTCTCCGGTATGGCTGAAAAGGCTCAGATTCCCCAGGATGCTAATAGCCAGGGTGAGCGCGGCCAGCGCAAAAGATGCTTTGGCGGGAAAAGGCAATCGCAGAAAACGGGATAACATGCTGTCGACTCAAGCGCCTTGTGACTGTCGCAAACGGTGCAACAAGAGGGCCAGCGTGATGATGGGGTCGCGGCGCACTTGCTGGGCTCCGCCCCAGGCGTCGCGCAATCCCAGCCGTTCATAAATCGCATCCTGATAATTGCGGACGGTGCGCACTTCCAGATTGAGCTCGCTGGCAATGACCGCAGGCGTTTTCGTCATGCGCTCCACCACCTGCATCTGCCTGGGACTGAGCGAGTCGAATCGATTCGCCACAGTCAGTACAATTCGGGCGATTTCCGGATCCAACGCCGAGAGCATCGTTTGCTCGATGTTGATCCGGGAATCTCCAAGCACCGCCCGGTGCAGGAAGACGTCTCCTTTCATCACCCGCTCGATGGCGGTTTGCAGCACCTGCGTGCGGCTGCCCTTGGGCACATAGGCCAGTCCCTGATAGCCTTGCGAGATCAGCTCCATGAGTTCTTGCAGAAAATGCGTGTAGGCCGACCACAAAACCACGCCGCAAGCAATGTTCTTTTCTTTGATCACCCGCACCAGCTTCACACCCAGCGGCAAACGCGTGTCATCGGCATTGCTGCGCCGGGGCAAAGAGATGTCCACCAGCGCCAGATCGCAGTTTTCCCCTATTTCTGCGATCTTGATGCAGGCTTCTTCATAACTGACTGCCGAGTGCACGGCCATTTGCATCTCTTCCTGAAGAAAATCAGCAACAGCCGATCGCATAAAAGGATCATCTTCCACCAGCAAGGCATGTGAGGCTTTTGGTATGATTTGCGGCATGGTTGACTCCCCTTTCAGTCGATCCAGTCTTCAATTCATTAATAGCTCCACTGAAAAAAGGTCGAGATCAGCAGCGACGATAGAGAAAACAGCGAAAATGGTGGGGTTTCAGCCATATTTTCTTGGCGAAACCCTGATATTTT
>JALSPL010000558.1 GCA_026985975.1 Anaerolineae bacterium
GAGGGTTAGTATGATCGTAGCCGTCGCTACCCACATCAGCAAAGGATGGGTGCCCGTCATTGATGCCTGTATCCACCACGCCGATGACAATGCCTTCGCCGCAGAAACCGCCCGCTGTGCATCCAGTGTCGGACCCCCACAAGCTGGGAGCGCCGATCCATTTCGGGCCGCTATCGGTGAGAGGATAACGGATATAATCTTTTTGTATGTTTCGCACCATCGGCAGGGAGGCAAGCTGCATAGATTCTTCTGACGTTAATTCCAGTGTGAAACCGTTATATACAACATCAAAGACGCGATCTGCTGCCAATTGGCGTCCCAGCTTCTCCGATGCCTGCTGCAAAAAAGCATCTCGTTGTTGCGCCAGATAGTTGAGATACGCCTGGCTGGCGGGGCTGTTCACATCTAGCTTGGCGGCGCCCGTGGCCTGGGGATTGGTGGCCGCCAGCCCAGGAATGCCGCCACGATAAGCCGCCAGGGATGGATTCTTCAGACGGATGATATAGGTTGCAGGCCCTTCGCTCATATCTGATAACTTCTGCACCTGATGAACGTTGGTGGAGCCGCCATCTGCCCAGGTGGAAACGGCTGCAATGAATGCCAGGGTAAAAATGAGTCCCGTGATCAGGACTATTCGCAATGCGCCTTTCATCTGCTTCTCCTTCGTGAAAAAATGGAACATGAAAAGTTATGCAGTGTTGTCAGAATTTCTCGTCCCGATTGTAATAATGAATTATTCTCTACCGGACACTTTCTGGCAGTGTCATTCTGAGCGGGTTTTCGAAGCCAACCTGCATTGAAAAAACAAGGTTTTTTCCGAAAAATGCTTAACAAGAGGTCAATTCCAGCGAAGAATCTCCGTGTTGATGTACCGTGACACCCTTCGCTAGCGTTTTGAGCTTGATAGAGTCGTATACTTGACCCGCTCAGGGTGACACGATGAAAAAGTGTCCGGTAGAAATGAATTATTATCACATCGAATCTAACCATAGAGTTTACAGCAAAATGTCTGGAAATGAAAAACCATCTTTGGATGACGTCGTTTTTGTGATATTCACGGCCTTTTTCGCTTTGAAGTCGGTGATTTCAGGAAAATCTCGCCCGTTTTTGCATCTCTTCCCACTCTGGTTTATAATGGATGGCCGCCCGATGATGCTGTTTGCGCAGGTGCATTGGCGATCAAGACCGAAAAGGCGTCAGCCAGGTAATACTTTGGAGTCTGTTGATTTACATCATTACGCATTACATTTATTAAACGAGGTCGTTTATGGCATTGCCGCAACCCAACCCGATTCAGGATAAGGGCATTGCAACACTGGTGGATTTGTTACGTTTTCGGGCTGAGGAAAATCTTTTTGCAAGGGCGTATGTTTTTCTGGAAGATGGCGACAAAGATGAATCGGTCATGAGCTATGCGGATCTGGATCGCCGCGCCCGGTCCATCGCCGTCCAATTGCAGGCGTTGGGCCTCTCGCCCGGCGATCGGGCGGTGCTGCTCTACCCGCCCGGCCTCGAATACGTCGCCGGATTTTTCGGATGCCTTTATGCCGGCGTTATCGCTGTGCCCGCCTATCCCCCCAATCCCGCGCGGCTGGATCGCACACTGCCTCGCTTGCAGGCCATTGTCAGCGACGCCGATGCAACAGTGGCCCTGACCACCGAGCCTATCTTGCAAATGGCCCCCTTCGTCTTCGCCCAGGCGCCCGATCTGGCCGCCATGCAGTGGCTCGCCACCGATACAGTGGGAGACGAGAACGCGGACGGCTGGAAACTCCCTGCCATTACTGCAAACGATCTCGCTTTTCTACAATACACCTCCGGCTCCACCCAGACCCCGCGCGGGGTCATGCTCTCTCACGCCAATCTGCTTCACAACCTGGAGCTGATCCGCCAGGCCTTCGAGCTGGTCACGGCCGAAGACATCGGCGTCATCTGGCTGCCGCCCTATCACGACATGGGCCTCATCGGCGGTCTGCTGGAGCCCATTTACAACCTTATGCGGGTGGTGTTGATATCGCCCATCGCCTTTTTGCAGCGCCCGGCGCGCTGGGTGCAGGCCATCTCCAAATACCAGGCCACGGTCAGCGGCGGCCCCAACTTCGCCTACGATCTGGCGGCCCGCAAGATCACGCCCGAGCAACTGGCCCAACTCGATCTCAGCCGTTGGTCCATGGCCTTCAACGGCGCCGAACCGGTGCGCCCCGCCACCCTGGAGCGCTTCACCGACGTCTTCGGCCCGGTCGGCTTCAAACGCGAAGCGTTTTATCCCACCTATGGCCTGGCCGAGGCCACCCTCATCGCCACAGGCGGACGGCGGGCCGCAGCCCCCATCCTCCGGGATTTCCCCGAACATATTCTTTCCGGGCTGCCCGCCGATAACGGCAAGACCGTCACCCTGGTGGGCTGCGGCGTATCGCTGGGAGATCAGAAAACGCTGATCGTGGACCCGGATGAGTATGAGATACTGCCCGAGGGGCGGGTGGGCGAAATCTGGCTGCAGGGCGGCAGCGTCGCCCGCGGCTACTGGCGTAATCCCGAGGCCACCGAAGCCGCCTTTCGCGGCTTTACCGCCGATGGCGACGGCCCCTTCCTGCGCACCGGCGATCTGGGCATCCGCGTGAATGACCAATTCTTCATCGCCGGCCGCATCAAAGACCTGATTATCATCGACGGGCGCAACCACTATCCCCAGGATATCGAATTCACCGTAGAGCAAGTGCATCCCGCCATTCGCCCGGGCTGCACCGCAGCCTTTTCGGTGGATAGCGATGAGGGGGAACAATTGATCATCGTCACCGAGATCCGCAAGCAATACAAACCCGCGGCCGATGCCGACGATCCCCTTTCTCTCGATCCCGCCGCTCTGCGCGAACGCATCCGCAAGGCCGTCAGCGAAAAACATGAACTGCGGGTGCGCGACATCCTGTTTTTACCCGCCGGCGAGATTCCCAAGACCTCCAGCGGCAAGATCCAGCGCTACGCCGCCCGCAAGGGCTACCTGGCCGGCGCATTGCCCGCCTGGGATTGAGCGATCATGGAATACCGTCCCCCCCGGCAAACGCTATGACCCCATCCTCTATCGACGATATCCGCATCTGGCTGACCAATCAAATCGCCGATCTCCTGGGCGTTGCGCCCGATGAGATCGACCCCTCCAAATCCCTGGAAAGCTTTGGCATCGCCTCCCGCGACGCCATCACCCTGGTGGGCGATCTGGAAAACTGGACCGGGTTGAGCCTTTCGCCCACGCTGGTGTACGAATATCCCACCATCGACGCCATCGCCCGGCATATCGCCGCGCGTTTGCAATTGGGCGGCGATAGGGACGCCGCGCCCGTCGCGCCAACCGTGCCCGTGCCCGATCTGCGCATCGGCGGCGAGGATGAGCCCATCGCCATTGTGGGCATGGGCTGCCGTTTCCCCGGCGCCGATGATCCCGACTCCTTCTGGCAATTGCTGATCCGGGGCGTAGACGCCATCACCGAAATCCCGCCCGATCGTTGGGATGTCAACGCCATCTATGATCCCGCGGGCGGGCCGGGCAAAATCATCAGCAAATGGGGCGGCTTTCTGCCCGACATCGCCGAGTTCGATCCCGCCTTTTTCGGCATCTCACCCCGCGAAGCGGCACACATGGATCCCCAGCAGCGGCTGTTGCTGGAGGTCAGTTGGGAGGCCATGGAGCACGCAGGCATCCCTTTGGACAAACTGCAGGGGACCAATGTTGGCGTTTTCGTGGGGATTTCCAATCACGACTACCTGTTGCTGCATCGCGGCGATCTCAAAGAACTAAGCCCGTACAGCGGCGTGGGCAACGCCTTCAGTGTTGCTGCCAACCGGCTTTCCTTTATCTATGATTTTCACGGGCCCAGCGTGGCCGTAGACACTGCATGCTCCTCTAGTCTGGTGGCGCTGCACATGGCCTGCCAGGCGCTGCGCAGCGGCGAGGCGGACGCGGCCCTGGCCGGGGGCGTCAACGCCATCCTCACCCCCGAAGCCACCACGATCTTCTCCCAGGCCGGGATGATGTCCCCCACCGGACGTTGCCGCGCGTTCGACGCCGCGGCCGACGGTTATGTGCGCAGCGAGGGCGCGGGCATGGTGCTGCTCAAGCGCCTCTCCGACGCCCAACGCGATGGCGATCGCATTCTGGCCCTGATTCGGGCCACCGCCACCAATCAGGATGGGCGCAGCAACGGCATCTCCGCGCCCAACGCCGCCGCCCAGACCGCGGTCATCCGCACCGCCCTGGCCCGAGCCGGGATTACGCCTGACGAGCTGGATTACATCGAGGCCCACGGCGCCGGCACCCGTCTGGGCGATCCCATCGAGATGGAAGGGCTGGCCGCAGCGCTGGCCGGACGTTCTTTGGACGATCCCTGTTTTGTGGGCTCGGTCAAGACCAATGTGGGACACATGGAGTCGGCATCGGGCATGGCCGGGCTCATCAAAGCCGTGCTCTCCCTGCAACACGAGAAAATCCCGCCGCATATCCACTTTCGAAAAATTAACCCGCTGATCCCTATCGACGAACTTCCCATCGAAATCCCCGTCATGGCCATCCCCTGGTCGCGGGAATCGAGCCGCACCCGCTACGCGGGCGTCAGCTCCTTTGGCTTTGGCGGCGCCAACGCCTTTGTGGCGCTGGAAGAAGCGCCCGAGCAGCCGCTTCCGGCCAACGAGATCGAGCGCACGGCCCACATCCTCACCCTGTCCGCCCAGACGCCCGCGGCCCTGGATGATCTCATTAGACGCTATCAGGCCTGGCTGGATGCCCATCCAGACGCGGCCCCGGCCGATGTGGCCTTCACCGCCAACACCGGCCGCCAGCCCTTCAGCCAGCGTCTGGCCCTGGTGATCGCCGATAGGGATGAGCTGATGGCCCGCTTGAGGCAGGCCGCCGCGAGAGAGACCGGCGTCGGCGTTCGTCGCGGCCAGGCCCGGGGCGGGCGGACACCGGTCATCGCCTGGCTGTTCACCGGACAGGGCGCGCAATACGCGGGCATGGGCCGGGAGCTGTACGAAACTCAGCCCACCTTCCGCGACGCCCTGAACCAATGCGCCCGCTTGCTGGACGACCATCTGGAAAAACCGCTGCTCTCAGTCATCTTCCCCGCTGACCCAGAAGACGCAACCATCCACGACACCACCTACACGCAGCCCGCGCTGTTCGCCATCGAATACGCGCTGGCCCGCTTGTGGCAGAGCTGGGGCCTGCAACCCGATTACGTCATCGGGCACAGCGTGGGCGAATATGTGGCCGCGGTCATCGCCGGGGTGATGAGCCTGGAGGACGGGCTCAAACTCATCGCCGCCCGCGGGCGGCTCATGGGCTCGCTGCCCCGCGATGGCGGCATGGCCGCCGTGTTCAGCGACATTCGCACCGTGGCCGCAGCCATCGCCCCCCACATGCAGGAAGTGTCCATCGCCGGGGTCAACGGTCCCAAACTGGTGGTCATCTCCGGCAAAAAAACGTCCATCGAGACCATCACCGCCGCGCTCAAAGAGCAAGGCGTGCGCGTCAGCCCCCTCACCGTGTCCCACGCCTTTCACTCGCCTCTCATGGACCCCATTCTGGACGAGTTCGAAGCCGTGGCCCGGGAGATCGAATTCCGCACCCCGACCATTCCCATCATCTCTAACGTCACCGGCATGGCCATCATGCCCGGAGAGACCCTGGACGCGGGCTACTGGCGGCGACACATCCGCATGGCCGTGCAATTTATGGCCGGGATGCAGACCCTGGCCCGCCTGGGCGCTGAGATATTCCTGGAAGTGGGCCCGCACCCCACCCTCACCGGCATGGGCCGCCGCATTCTCGACGATAAAAAACTCATCTGGGCCGCTTCCCTCAATCGCAAGAAACAGGATTGGCCCGCCATCCTCGACGCCCTGGCCCAGCTTTATGTGGCCGGACTGCCCGCTGATTGGGTCGGTTTCGACGCCGATTATCGGCGTCGCCGCCTGGCGTTGCCCACCTATCCCTTCCAGCGCCAGCGCTACTGGCACGCTATTTCGCTCGAAGACCTCACCTCGCGCGAACTGGATCACCCCCTGTTGACGCGACGGCTGCGGTCGCCCTTGCTCACCGAACCGGTGTTCGAGGCCCGCATCAGCCTCAAAACCCACCCCTGGCTGCGAGATCACCGCATCGGCGACCACGCGGTATTCCCCGCCGCCGCCTATCTCGAGCTGCTGGCCGCCGCCGCTCGCATGGCCTTTGGCGGCTCTGTGCGCACTTTACAGAACATCGCTTTTCAGGATATGTTGTCCTTGCCGGATGATGAAGCCGGGCTGTTGCAGGTGACCTTCTCGGCCCTGAACGACGGCGAAACCGTG
>JALSPL010000559.1 GCA_026985975.1 Anaerolineae bacterium
AACCCGTAGGCCAGGGCGATGTCCATGTGGCCGCTGGCCACGCTCTTCCATGCTTCCTGAAAACAGAGCCCCCCGGTGGCTCCTCCGCCCTCGACGCGATGACTGGGCTTGGGGATCAATCCCAGATAATCCTGCACCATGATCCCGGCCATCAGTTGCCGGGCGAAGTGGTCGCTAAAATAGCTGGCCACAGAGCCATCCACAAGCTCGACGAACTTGGGATGCTCCAGACCGATGTCGGCGATGGCGTAGTCGTACGCCTCTTTGACGACCGCCTGGAAAGTCTTATCCGGTCGGGCCTTGGCGAATTTGCTGACGCCGCCGGATATGGCATAGACTGGGCGCATAATCGAACCTCCTTGTTCAGCGCGGTAGCATGGAATTGTGAAAAACGACTCTCAATACGCGTCCTCGTCGCTCCTTTTGCCGATGTGGGGCGGCTGAGCCATTACACCGGACGCCTGATTAGAGTATAGCACAGTTTTTTGTGAAACCTGGAAATGGCGGCGGGCTTACAAAAGATTCATTTTTGCGTGCGATACAGCTTTTTCAGGGCATTCACAATCACCTCTGGGTCCACTGAAAAAAGGTTATTTTACCACGGAGACACGGAGAACACGGAGAAAATCATGGCAGTTCACAGAGAAAAGACCTCCGAACCTCCACTTTTTTCTTCCTCCGCGCCCTCTGTGCCTCTGTGGTGAGGCTTTTTTCAGGTGGCTCACCTCTTGTCACTCGCCGAAGATGGCGATGATGGGGTCGTGGTCGGATTTGCGGATGGGAGAGGGATCATCCGGCTTGGGCGGCGGGAAGTCGGCGTTGACGTGCAGGATCGCGACATCTTGCAGCAGATCGTACAGGTTGGGCGTCACCAGGATGTGATCCAACACCTGCGAGTCGCCCTGGAAGATGTAGGTGTAGCGCTGGTCCGCGGGCAAGAAGTCCAGCACGTGCTTCAGGCCCGCATCCCGCAGGGTTTGCACCGGTTTGGAATCGAAGAAAGAGTTGAGATCGCCCATGACTGCGATCATGGCGTCGGGGTCATCTTTGAGAATGATGTCCTCGATGATGTGCACGTTCCATTTGGCCTGGGCCGTGCGCCGGGGTTCGGTGATCTCGACGCCCGCGGACATGGAGGTGAAGTGATTGTTGATGACATAAACTTCCACCGGCCCGTCGGGCAGGTCGATCTTGACCTTGATTGCCAGGGGCGGGCGGCTGGTGAGGCCCTCGGGCGCATCATATTGCTGCACGTCCAGGATCTCGGCGTCGCCCCGCACCAGATAGCCCACATCGATGCCGCGGCTGTCGAAGCCCTCGATGAGCACGGGCTGGTAGGCCTGCTCTTTGATGGCTTGCTGGTCGGCCAGGTCTTGCAGTACGTCGATGTTCTCGATCTCCTGCAACCCCACCACGGTGGGATAGCCGGCGTCGGCGATGGTGGCGGCCATCTTCTCCAGGGCCAGATGATACTGGGCGGGCGAGGGCAGGGGCGGGTCTTTGGGATTGGGCTCTTTTGCGTCGAATACGTTTTCCGCGTTCCAGGTCATCAGCGAGAACTGGTCCGCCTGCAGGGGCGGAACCTGGGGGATGGGATGATCGATGGGCGTCACCACCGGCGGCTGGATGGGCTCGATCTTGTAATGACCGTAGGTATAGGCCAGCGGCCCGATGATGTCCTTGATGATGTCGCCTGTGGCCACCACGTAGGGCAGGGTGGATTGATCGTCATGTTTGGCCGAGGAGCCGTCATCCACCATGATGGCGTAGCCATGATCCTGGCCGCGCCACAGGCGGGCGTCGTCATGGCCCGGCGGTGTGATGACATATTCCCCGTATTTGCTGGTGGGGCCCATGGCCCGGTTGGGGCCGGGCGCGGCCACCAGCATCCCCTCCAGCGCCTCGAAGTAGGGGAGGGCCTCGGCTTCGGCGGCGGGCGGGTTCAGAACCACGGGCTGGGGCAGTTTTTCGCCCTGGTCCAGCACCTGGATGTCATCGGAGCTTTCCACCAGTAGCTGGGTCTGTTGCGAGGTCTCCTTGACCTGGCCATACACCCGCACCACATCGCCTTCCTGCACCGATGGGAATGTCTCCAATTCCGATGTGTTGATGAACAGCCCCTCGGACGTGGCGGGGTTGTCGTCGGGATGGAGGTCCTGGATGAAGAAGCCGGGCAGGTCGGGGAAGACGCCCGTGACCTCGCCTTCGGTGGTCAGCCATTTGAGGGCGTAGGGCGAGCGGTCGCCCGCGCCCTGGATGGCCCAGATGGGCACGGTGTCGCCCAGGAAGGCGCTGAGGGGGCCGCTGGTCGCGGGCTGGGGCCACTGGTCGCTGACCGCGCTGAAGCCCTGGAATGCGATCTGGCCGTCGGCGGAAGCGGGCGCGGTGACGGCGAACCACACATCGGCGCGGCCGCCCTCGCCCGCCAGCTCGGGCAGGGTCCAGGTCAACACGCCATCTTTCAGCGCTCCGCCTTCCGAGAGGGCGATGACATCAGCCCCCTCGGGCGCTTTGGCCGTGACCGTCACGTTGGTCATCGTCTGGTCGGTGTGATTGAAGATGGCCGCGGTGTAGGTGATGGGCTGGCCCGTCTGCACCGTCAGTGGCGCATCCGCACTCACCATCAGTTCGGGCGGGAAGACCTGGCTCAGGTCGGATTGCAGGCGGGGGTAGAGCTGCACCTTGCCATCCCGCACCTCCAGAATGCCTTTGGCCCGGTAGAGCTGGCCTTTCTCGATGGCTTCGGGGGTGATGTTGGTGCGTTTGTCGATGTAAAGATTGAGGATGTTCCCCTGGTCGTCGGCCAGATCGATGGAATAGCTGTAGGTGAATTCCTGCACATCGATGACCTGACCCTGAACCTGCACCAATCGCCCCAGCAGATTTTCATCGTGCAGGGCGTCGGCGATGCTGGCTTTGGCGGGCTGGGGCAGATTTTCGGGGTCGGCTTTGGCCAGGATCTGCACGTCGTCGGGCACGATGTCGGGGATGATCTGGGTGGCCCCGCGATAGGCGCCGATGGTTCCCTTCACCTGCACTTTGTCGCCGATGTGGACATTGACCGCGCCATCGCCGCCAAAGACCTGCACCTGGATGCCGCCGGTGTCGTCCTCGACATAAAACTTTACATTGCCGCCGCCCGCGTAGTAGCCGCCGGTGTACATGGTGGCCACGCCTTGCAGGGTGAGTTGCGCCCCCTGCAGGGTGCGGGCCGTGGCGATGGGGATGACGCCGCCCTCGATGCGGGTGACCACGGTGGGGCCCACCGCGGCGTTGGGCCAGTCATCGGCCAGCACGGTGTAACTTTGCAGAACTGCGTCGAAATAGGTCCACGGTGCGGTGACGGGGATGGTGACGCTGGCCGTTTCGCCATCGGCCAGCTCCGGAATCTGCCACATGATCGCATTCTTTTCTCTCACCACGTCCTGGGGTAAATCGCCCGCTTTCAGCAATGGCGGCAGCAGCAGGCTGGCCACCGCGTTGTGCACGGTCTGGCCCGTGCGATTCTCTACGGTGATGACATATTCGAAGCTGCCGCCCGGCTCGGCGCTCTCGGGGGCCTGGGCGGTGATGATCAGCCGCTGCGCCACGGGCGGGGTGAGGGCGCTGCCCGTGTTCTGCGGGGTCGGTTTGTCGTTCAGCGCGAAATCCGCGGCATTGTCGTCGCTATCCTGACCGTTGCCCGCGTCGCCGCCGGGCAGCCGCTCCAGCGATTGCCCGTTTTTCATGGCGGGCGCGGGTTGACCTTCGGTCATAGCTGCGGGCGCTTTCTTGCCCCAGGCCACTGCGTCCACCCGCTCCTTGTTCGATTTCCGCAGTTCCAGACCGGCGTAGCCCAGGTTCAGGGCCTGGCTGAAGGTGGCGTCGGCCGGAACCCCCACATCCTGCTCCGCCCGCACCAGCAGATAATGCCCCTGGCCCGGGATCAGGGTGAGGCCGGGCCAGCGGGCCAGGCGCACCGGCTCCTGCTTGTCGGTGAGCTGATACCACAGGGACATGCCCTGCAAATCCAGGGGCTGGTCGGTGGGGTTGTAGAGCTCGATGAACTCGTAGTTGTTGTTGCCCTTTTTGCCCGCCAGCACCTCGCTGATGACGATGTGATCCACCGCAGGCGCAGGCGCGGCCGTCGGCTCTGCTGTGGATTCAGCCGGAGCAGTGGCCGCAACGGTGGGCGCCGTGGTTGGCAGCGGCGTGGCGGTGGGTTCGGGCGTGGCTTTGTTGCACGCGCCCAGCATGAGCATGGCAAGGATGAGGAGGAGGGGGAGCAGGCGTTTGATCATGATGACTCGTTGGGAGGGGGAGAGGAAGTGGTTGATGGTTCTATTGTACACAGTTTTTCTTTGCAATCCAACTGAATGTCGCTCCCGATGCACGTTCAGGCCGAGATGTTATCATCATTCCCCAATTTTCATGAAAATATGGTGATTTTGTGCTATGATGAGTACATGGCCAGGAAACAGCAACTCGCTCCAAGCAGTAAACTTACAACCAGACAAGAGACCATCCTCGAGTTGATTATCCGCGAGTTCGTGTCCACAGCCGAGCCGGTGGGATCCCGCAGACTGGTCGAGGCCTACGGCCTGGACGTCTCTCCGGCGACGGTGCGGAATGAGATGAAGCGCCTGGAGCAGATGGGGTATCTTACTCATCCCCACACTTCGGCCGGACGCGTGCCCACGCATCAGGGTTATCGCTATTTCGTCCAGCATCTGTTGCCCGAAGATCATCTCCCCACTACGGTGCGGCGCACTATCCGACATCAGTTCTTTCAGGTGCAGGCGGAGATGGACCAATGGATGCAGCTATCGGCCAGCGTGCTGGCCCGCACTGCGCGCAGCGCCGCCATCACCACCGCACCGCGTTCCGATCACACCCGCTTCAAGCATCTGGAGCTCATCAGCTTGCAGTCGCACACCGTGTTGTTGGTGTTGGTGATGCAGGGGGGGGCGGTGAGGCAGCAGATCATCGCCCTTGAAGAGCCCAAAGCTCAGTCCGAGCTCTCGCAGCTCAGCAATCGCCTGAATGATGTGCTGGCGGGCCTGAACTGGATGCAGATACAGCGGCTGGAGCCAGAGCAGGACGCCTTCGTCAGACGAGTGATCGATCTGGTGGGGGATACGCTTTATCATGAGGATGAACGCATGGACGAGGTTTATCATGAGGGCCTGATCTACATGCTGCGCTCGCCCGAGTTCTCCGATCAAAACGCCGCTCAGCAGGTGGTGGAGATATTCGAGAACCCCATCATTCTGGGGCCGTTTCTGACCGAGGTGCGGCAGATGCCGGGCGTGCAGGTCATCCTCGGCGGCGAGAATCCTTATGAGAACTTACCCGATGTCAGTCTGGTGCTTTCTCGTTATGGTCGGCCCAGCTACGGTTCGGGCGTGGTGGGCGTTATCGGTCCGCTGCGCATGCCCTACGCCTACACCATCTCCGCCGTGCGTTTTATCTCGCAACTGCTCACGGGGCTGCTTTCCGAATTGTACGGATATCCAGAGCCGCCGGAGGAGACGCCCGAGCGCGGGCCCTCCGGGCCCGAGGCGGATATTCACGGAGATTCGTAGAGATTCCAGCTCCCGATTTCTTGCCTTTTCCCGTTTAACTTTGACTCCCCTGAAAAAAGGTCGAAATCAGCAACGACAGTTGAGGAAACAGCAAAAATGGTGGGGTTTCAGCCATATTTCCTTGGCGAAACCCTGATATTTTTCTTTGCGTCCTTGCGACTTTGCGTGAGGCAAAGCTTTTTTCAGACGATCCAACTTTGTCCTATTGCCTGGAGACGCCATGAAAGACCGCATCCTGTTCATTCTGCTGATCTTCGCGCCCGTCGCCCTGGCTGCGGAGCTGTTGCGCTGGTCGCCGCTGGTCATCTTCGCCGCCTCGGCGCTGGCCATTGTGCCGCTGGCGGGGTTTCTGGGTGACGCCACCGAGGCCCTGGCAGCCAAAACCGGCCCGCGCATCGGCGGACTGCTCAACGCCACACTGGGCAACGCGGCCGAGCTTATCATCACCATCATGGCCATTCGGGCGGGGCAGATGGCGTTGGTGGCGGCTTCCATCATCGGCTCCATTCTGGGAAATGTGCTGTTGGTCATGGGGGCGGCCATCCTCTTCGGCGGGCTCAAATTCGGGACGCAGCGCTTCGATCGGGAACAGGCGGGCCTGGACGCCACCATGCTTTTTTTGGCCGCCATCGCCATCTCCGTGCCATCGCTTTTCAACGCCGCCATCGAACCCAATGCGGTCAGCGTCGAGTGGCTCAGCGTGGCCACTGCGGCGGT
>JALSPL010000560.1 GCA_026985975.1 Anaerolineae bacterium
GGGTTGTAAACTGAAAATGAATGAAGACAGACCGCACCAGACTGGCGCGGTGGGCCGATTTCGTAATACGTAATGTGCAAAGCCCTCACATTTACGCGTTACGTCCGGCGCAGACTCGTCCAACCTTGCAGCCGAAACGTCTCTGTAAACCACGCCAAAGGCGCCACGGGTGCCAGTCCGCCGACACCGATGAAAATGACCGGGGACCGGGGACGGAGGACGGCTCACAAACGCTTTCGGTCTCCGGTCTCCCGTCTTCCGTCTATTTTCAAAACAGGCGTCACGAGCGGTCGCCCGCCGATACCGCTGAAAATTCCGTTTGCGTCATTCTGAGCGACCAGCGGGAGCGAAGAATCTCGCGTTTGCAAGCGGGGAGATTTCCTTCGGCTGCGCTCAGGACATGCCTCAGTCGCTGCGCTCCTTCGGAATGACGTAAACATAACTTTATTTACGAAGCAGGCGCCATGAGCGTTTGCACGCCAATAAGGAATGAAAATCTAGAACGCAGATACCGCTGATACTCGCAGATTAGCGCAGATTATTCTGATTTTATCTTTTTGATCTGCGCAGATCGGCCTTTTCTGCGTCATCTGCGTTCTATTTACGGAACAGGCGCCATGAGCGGCAGCCCGCCGATAAGGATGAAAATGTGCAAGCCAATCTAGCGTGGGCAGCCAAGCCCGTAAAACGTAATGCGTAATGCGTAGGGTCTTCACGTTTTACGTTTTACGCATTACGTGGCTGAGCGCCAGGCCAACGTTGGCTTCGAGAGCGCCTCTGCAAACGACGCCAACGTTTATTTTCGGAACAGGTAGCCATGAGCGTTTGCACGCCAATAAGGATGAAAATGACCGGGGACGACGGACGGGAACACATGCCTTTTCGGTCTCCGGTCTTCCGTCTTCCGTCTATTTTCAAAGCAGGAGATATGGCAATGTCGCCTCTTATTCAGGAAATCAATAGATTGTTGCAATCGAATCTCGATGACGTGATTCTGGGGTCCGACGCGCAGGATGTGTTGATGGCGCTGGACGAGTACGGGAGGCAGGTGGAGGATTATCTGGATGTGCTGGGAGATATGATCAAAACCCTGGGGAAAGGGGTGAAACGGTTACGACAAAAACAACGTCAATACGAATCTCTGACCACCGAAGTCGATGACAGCGCCCGGCAGTTTTTGTGGGAGGGACAGGAAAAGCTGGTGCGAGCGGCCAACGCCCGCAAGCGGGTGATGCGTTTGGCTTCTGAGGCTTATCAAGAAGAAGCGGATTTGCAGAACGCCCGGTTCCTGGCCCTGATGGACGTCAAGTTGCGGTTGGAGGCCCGCCTGACCGAGGTGGCCCAGAGAGCGGCCCTGTTGCAGACGACCGGGGAGCGCAGAGAAAAGGCGGGGGCGCTGCCGGCGGCGTCCGGATGAACGCCGATTTTTCACCGGCGCCGCGGGGAAGCACAGCGAGAAAGAAGAGGCGATCGGCGATTGAACATCGCGGGGATCCGATCATCAAGTGCAGGGCTGGGGCGTCGGGTCGTATTTTTGAGACAATTGGTGGTATCCTATAAGCTAACGAAAAGAACGCCTCACCCGTTGTCTTTCATCCCGATTATCAAACAGGCGACCAACAAAAATGCTCAAAAGCGACAACACCATCTATGTCATCGGCCACCGCAACCCGGACACAGACTCCATTGCATCAGCCATGGGCTATGCCTGGTTTCTGAATGAGATCATGGCGGATATGAATGTCATCCCCGCCCGCGCCGGCCAGCTCAATCCTCAAACCACCTGGGTGCTGGAACGCCTGCAACTGGAGCCGCCCCTGCTGCTGCCCGACGCCTCGCCCCGTTTCGAAAATATTGCTCATCGCTTCAACACGACCACGCCCGAAGAGCCGTTGCGCGACGCCTGGGCCGTGGCCACCCGCACCGGCGGCATCGCGCCGGTCATCAACAGCGACGGCAAGCCCTACGGCCTCATCACCGGGCTCAGTCTCTTCAACTGGATGCGGGATCTCATCGGGCCCCACACCCACAAGGCGGACGTGAATCTCTCGGATCTGTTCGACACCCCCGCCGGTCAGGCTTGCGACGTCGACGCACCGCAATTTCGGGCCAGCAATCGCATCAAAGACATGCTGCCCCGCATCTTGCGGGAGGAGCGCACCGAATTCTGGGTGGTGGATGATCATGGCAGCTACGTGGGCGTCTGCCGCCAGCGCGAAGCGCTGCATCCGCCTCGCATCAAAGTGGTGCTGGTGGATCATAATGAACCCGACCAGGCGCTGGGGTCTCTGGATGAAGCCGACCTCATCGAAATACTGGATCACCATCGTCTGGGCAACGCCCCCACCCGCACCCCCATCAAATTCACCGTGGATCCGGTGGGCAGCACCTGTACGCTGGTCTCGGAACGCATCGATGACGTCGGGTTCAGCGCCCCGCCCGAGCTGGCGGGCCTGCTGCTGGCCGGCCTTATCTCCGACACCCTGGCCCTGACCTCGCCCACCACCACCGAGCGGGACAGATTGGCGGTCAAGCGTCTGACGCGATGGGCGTTTATCGGCGGAACGCCGCTGGCGGGCGAGACCTTCGATTCCTACGCCCGGGACGTCCTCCAGTCCGGGGCGGGCCTCTCCTCCCGTCCCCCGGCGGAGATCGTTCACGCCGACTTCAAGCAGTATGAAGCCGCGGGTAAACGTTTCGGCATCTCGCAGGTGGAGGTGGCCGGGTTCCAACAACTGAAACGGCACTTGCAGCCCCTGAGCGACGCCATGACCGCGCTGCGGGATGAAAACGGCCTGGATTTCGCCATCCTCATGGTCACCGATGTGGTGTCCGGCTCCAGTCGTCTGTTGCTCACCGATGAAGTGCCTGCTCTGGAGCTGTTGCCCTATAACCGCGAGCCCGACGGCACATTGCGGGCCGATGGCGTGGTCTCCCGCAAAAAACAACTCCTGCCGCTTATCCTCAGCGCCCTTGAGGCATAGACCGGCGCCTTTCGTCCCCAAACGCTCCAGGGCGGATTTGCTATCCGCCCGGCCAGCGCGGCGCCCTTGAGGCGCAGCCCCGGCGCCCCTCGCTCCTTCCACTCATTCCCCGCAACGCTCATGACATCCAAACTGACAAAATACGCCGACGCCCTCATGGAGACGGCCTGGTTATTGGCTCTCATTCTGGCCCCTCTGTTCTTCGATGTTTACTCCCAACGCGTCTTCGAACCAGACAAGATCAGTCTGGTGCGCACCGTGGCGCTGTTCGGGCTTGTCGCCGGCGTGGTCAAGCTGTTCGAGACATGGCGAACGGGAGGGGACAACGCGGCTGCGGGGACGCAGGAGAAGCCTGCATCTTTCTGGCGCAAACCGCTGGTGTGGCCGGTGCTGGCCCTGATGGCGGCCTATCTGCTGAGCACAGCGCTGTCCGTCGTTCCGCGTCAGAGTTTTTGGGGCTCTTATCAGCGTCTGCAGGGGACGTTCACCATGCTCAGCTACATCATCCTTTTCTTCATCACCCTCGGCGCTCTGCAGCGCCAGGAGCAATGGCGGCGCTTTCAATATACGGTGATTCTGGTCAGCCTGCCCATCGCCCTTTACGGCGTGATTCAGCACTATCAACTGGATCCGCTGCCCTGGGGCGGCGACACCACCCAACGCGTGGCGGGCAATATGGGCAACTCCATCTTTCTGGCCGCTTATTTGATTATGGCCATGCCCCTGACCCTGGAACGGCTGATCCACGCCACCCGCAAGATGTTGCTGGATAGTCGCGGCTCCACCACCGACGCGCTGGCCGCGGGCGCACTGCTCTTTATCCTGGTGATTCAGGCGCTGGCGATTCTGTTCACCCAAAGCCGCGGGCCATGGATTGGTTTGGCCATGGGCTTGTATATTTTCGGATTGCTGGTTTTGACCAGCCTGCGGCAGCAAGCGGGGGGGCGCAAATCCATGGCGATGCGGGATCTGATGCTGGGGGCGGGCATGGGCTTATTGGGCCTGGCGGCGCTGGCGGGCGGGCTTATCGCCATGGCCAGGCTTTCCGGCATCGCGGGCGGACTGCTGCTGTTGCTGGCTGTGAGCGTGGCCCTGGCCCTGTATCTGGTTCCGCTCTTTCGCAAAAGCGGCTGGCGCTGGCTGTGGCTGAGTTTCATCACCCAATCGCTGGCGGTGGCCTTGCTGGTGGCGCTGCTCAACCTGTCTCCAACCTTTCTGCCCGGCTTTCAGAATATCCCCTATGTGGGACGGCTGGCGAAGTTGATGGATTTCGAGCATGGCACCGGTCGGGTGCGCGTGCTCATCTGGCAGGGCGTGGTGGATATGATGCTCAGACCCCATGAGCCCCTGCAATTTCCCGATGGCCACACCGACGCTCTGAATCCCATCCGTCCCCTCATCGGCTACGGGCCCGAATCGATGTGGGTGGCCTATAATCGCTTTTATCGGCCCGAACTGGGCGAGCTTGAGCACCGCAACGCCTCGCCCGACCGATCCCACAACGAGACCTTCGATAGCCTGGTCAACACCGGCATTCTGGGCTTTCTGGCCTACTTTGCGCTCTTCTTCAGCATTTTTTATTATGCGCTCAACTGGCTGGGGCTCATCGCCGACAAATTCAGCCGCTATCTTTTCTTCGTGCTGGGCATTTCCGGCGCGGCCGTCGGCGTCATCGTCCCCTGGCTGATGGGCGTCCCCGAATTCCTGGGCGTGGGCATGCCGTTGGGCTTTATCATCGGCATCCTCATCTACATCACCTACGCGGCTTTTCGCGGATCCGAAGAAATCTCCTCGCTGCAAAGGCGACATCTGCTGATCATCGCCATCTTCGCCACCCTGGTCGCCCACTTTTTCGAAATTCACTTCGGCATCGCCATCGTCGCCACCCGCACCTACTTTTTCATTCTGACTGCGGTGTTGATCGCACTGGGGACAGAACAACTCTCCTTCCGGCCCCGGCCCGCTGTCGCCGTCCCCGCCGCGCCCTCGCCCGCCCAGACAGCGGGCAAACGCAAGGGCAAGAACAAAAAACGACGCGAGCGTCGCGGCTCATCGCTGCGGCGGGAAACCGACGCTGAGTTATCGCTGGCGCGGATGTTGCTCCCATTTGGCATGATCCTGGCTATCGTCCTGCTGGTCATGGATTGGGATTACATCTCCGGGCAGATCGGAAGCGCCAGTGCGTTCACTATTTTTCTCAAATCCTGGCTGGTGCATCTCAGCCATGGGGCGGTGGTGGCGGGCCCCGGCGTCATCACCCTGGTCGTCTTCACCGTGGTGGTGGGCGTTGTGCTGGCGCTGGATGAAGTGTGGCGTCGCAGCGCCTCCGGCAGCGAGGCGAGCAAGGGCGCATTGGCGATGTTGGGGCTCTCTCTGGGCGTCTGGGTGATTGGCGGCGCGATCATTGCTTCGCAACTCACCCAATTGCCCGCGAACACGCCCGCCATGCAACAGGCTGGCCGCATCGCCAACACCATCACCTGGTTCTACGCCCTCATCTTCCTGGCGGGGCTGGCATTGATGGCTATCCTCGTTTGGAATGATCGACGGCGGACGCAGCACTGGGCGCTGCGTCCCTGGCTATCCGGCCTGGGCGCTGGCGCAGTGCTGCTTTTGGCGGTGATCATCACCGTCAACGTCAATCTCAATCTGGTGCGGGCCGACATCTACTTCAAGATCGGACAGGGCGCCGACGCCCGCGGCGACTGGCGGACGGCATTGGCATTCTATGAAAAAGCCTCGGAGCTGGCTCCCAAAGAAGATTATTACCTCCTCTTCCGCGGCCGGGCCTTTCTGGAAAACGCGCGGCAGGCCAAAGACGCCGATCAGCGCAACGCCCTCTTCAAACGCGCCGAGGAGATTTTGCTACGGGCCCGGGCGCTGAACCCCCTGAACACCGATCACACAGCCAATCTCGCCCGCTTTTACGGGACTGAAGCGGGCTATCTCACCGACCCCGCTGCACGACGCATCGTCCTGGAAAAAGCCTCCGACAATTATCGCATCGCCACAACCCTCAGCCCTCACGCCGCGCATCTGCAAAATGAATGGGGCAGCATCTACGCCCAACTGGGTCAGCCCGATAAAGCCCGCGAGCGTTTCCGGCATTCCCTGGAACTGGACCCCGGCTATTACGACACCTATCTGCGTCTGGCGCAGTTGGAACTGGATGAACAGAATTGGGAAGCAGCCTACGACGCCTACAAAAAAGTCACGGACCTGAATCCCAAAGACCCCCGCGGATACAGCGGCATGGCTTACGCCCTGGCCAAGA
>JALSPL010000561.1 GCA_026985975.1 Anaerolineae bacterium
CGGAGCCAGTATTCAGTGTTCATTAGTCCCATCATCAACTGATTACTGGTTACTGATTACCGCTTACGGTTCACCGCCACTGGAGAGACCATGCGATCATCATCGCGTTGCCCTTCCGCCCGCAGCCTGTGCAATCGATTGCTGATGCTGGGGATTTTGCTGGGGGCCTGGGCCTGGCGGCTGGCCGGGCTGACATCGCAGTCATTGTGGCGGGATGAGGTGGACAGCCTGCGTTTCGCTACGCGAGCGCTGCCCCAGGTGTTGGCCGCGTTCACCCGGCCCGGCGAGAACGGCCCGCTTTTCTATCTGCTGCTGCGGCCCTGGCTGACTTTGGCCGGGCGCAGCGAATTCGCATTGCGCTTCCCCAGCGTCTTGATGGGCGTGCTGGCCATCCCGCTCATTTTTCTGTGGGGGCGTGCGCTGTTCGGGCGCAGCGCGGGCGCGTGGGGCGGGCTGCTGGCGGCGCTGCTGCTGGCGGTCAACCCTTATCATGTGTGGTACAGCCAGGAAGCCCGC
This sequence comes from Anaerolineae bacterium, assembly GCA_026985975.1. Classification (GTDB taxonomy): domain Bacteria; phylum Chloroflexota; class Anaerolineae; order J102; family J102; genus M2005. The sequence continues at coordinate 517 of JALSPL010000561.1, forward strand.
ATGTACGCGCTGGTGGTGGCGATCATTCTGCTCTCTTCCTGGTGGTTCAAGGAGGCGGTCGAGAAAGGAGGCTGGCAGCGCTGGGCGCTGTGGTATCTCTTTGTCAGTCTGGGATTTTACATTCATGTGCTGGCGGTGCTGGCATTGCCCTTGCAAGCGTTCTGGCTGTTGATTGTTCCGGCCTGGCGTCGGCGCTGGAAAAGCGCTCTCGTGGCCATTGCGCTGCTGATTTTGCCCTATCTGCCCCTCATCGGCTGGCAATGGACCCTGCTCACCGATGTCCATTTTCGCACCGGACACGCCTTCGTTCCCCTGCCGCGGATGCTGCAAACGCTTTTCGTCGTTCAGATTCAGGGCATTCTCGGCGCCCGCGCCTGGACTTTCGCCCCGCCCATTTTTCTGTTGATGAGCGCCTTTTTTCTGTCACCCATCCGCAAAAAAGCTATTGGCATACTGGGGAGTTGGTGGCTGCTGCCGCCGTTGCTCTTTTTTCTCATCACCCTCATCACCCCGCTGTTCACCGATCGTTACATGATCTGGACGCTGCCGGCGCTGGCGTTGCTATTGACCCTGGGCGGGATGCAGATCGCCCGGCAGAACCGCTGGGTGGCGGCCATCCTCCTGCTGGGATTGGTTGCTTTTCAACTGCATCAGGGCTGGCGGCAGATGAGCACGCCCATCAAGCCCGATCTGCGGGCGGCAGCGGCTTATGTGTCGCCCCGCCGCCAACCGGATGAGCTCACCCTTTTTCTGATGCCCTACATCCGTTACACCTATCGCTATTATGATCCGGGGGATTACCCCTGGGCCGAGGCCCCCTACGCCAACCGCGAGCCCGACGCCTCACAGATTCCCCAGCATCTGGCTGAGCTCACGGCGGGCTATGCGGGCGTGTGGCTGGTGGAAAGCGAGGCCAGTTTCTATGATCAAAATGGCCTCATCCACGCCTGGTTCGATGCAAACGCCGTGTTGGTGGATGAGGCCCATTTCGCATTGGTGGACGTGTATCACTACGCGTTGCGTTAGCCGCCCGGTATCGGCGGTTTGCCAGCAATCCAGTTGCTGATGTCCATGAAGGTGACGATGATCATGAAGCCGATGAGGATGATGAACCCGGCCATGTGCACCAGGGCCTCTTTCTCGGGCGGAATGCGGCGGCGGCTGATCATCTCGGCCAGCGCGAACACGATGTGCCCGCCATCCAGGGCGGGAATGGGCAGCAGGTTGAGGATGGCCAGATTGATGCTGAGGAAGGCCGTCAGGTTCAGTAGATCGCGCCAACCCTGTTGCGCCACTTTGGCTGTGATGCGACCAATGGCCACCAGTCCGCCCACGCCGCCCTCGGGCGCGGGCGCGTTGGGCGAAACGAGGCCGCGAATCAGTTGCACCAGGCCCGTTGTCATCAGCATGATGGTGTTCCAGGTCTGTTTGACGCCGCCGATGATGGCCTGAACCGGGCCGTAACGAACGATTTCGACATTTTCATTGGATTGATAGGGCTGAATTTGCACGCCCGTGGCGCCCTGCCCCGCCGGAATCTCCTCGGGCAAGCGGGGACGCAAAGTGGTCGTCACCTCCTCATCGCCGCGCCGCACCACCAGCGAAATCTCTTTCCCCGCGTTTTCGTTAATGCTCTGAATGACGGCATCGAGCCCCACAATCTCTTTACCGTCGATGGCAACAATGACATCGCCCGGCTGCAGGCCCGCTTGCTGGGCGGGACTGTCGGGAGCGACCGCGATAATCTGCACCGGGGTGGCGTCGGCATTGCCGGTAAAAGTGGGCACGCCCGCCATCATCAGAATGGCAAAGATCACGACCGCTGTGACCAGATTCATAAACGGGCCCGCCAGCATGACGATGATGCGCCGCCAGGGCGCGACATTGGGCAGGGCGTGCGGATCATCCTCATCGCCATCTTCGCCCGCCATGCGCACGAAACCGCCGAAAGGCAGCCAGTTCAGGGTGTATTCCACGCCGCCCCGCTCGAACAGCTTGACCAGGCGCGGGGGATAACCGAAGCCGAATTCCAGGACGCGTACGCCCATCCATTTGGCGGCCAGAAAATGCCCCAGTTCATGAATAAAAATCAAGAATCCCAATACCGGGACGACTGCGAAAATCGCTAACGTTGACAGATGGAAATCGAACATAAATTTTTTTCAACACTCTCTTTGATGATTTGGCGTTTCGGACAGACGCCGTTCGTATTCTATCACAGATACGCAAAAACAATCACAACGGTTCCTGACTTCCTGGGGCGGCGAGATGAGTATTGGGTTAATATGCGGCCCGGACGCGATCGAGCCCCCGGACATTGCCCGGAGGCCCGATGCGGCTTGGACGAGAGATCAATGATGGCGGCGGGGATGACGCGTCATCCCTTTCTCCACCCATTTGCCAGCGGCGTCGGTGATGCGAGCCAGGATTTCATCCGCCTTTTCCTGCGTCAGCTTGCCATCGGCTACGGCTTTATCAAGATGCGCCTTTTCGGCCGCGACGATGGCGTCGACCAGGGCCTGGCCCGAACTGTCGTGCGCTTCGGCGATCTGGGCGGGCGTTTGCCCCGAACGCAGCGCCTGAACGAAATCTTTTACAGGCATCTGCAGCGTCTCTGCGGAGATTTTGGTCCATCGGCGGACAGCGTTGATTTTGCCGCATTTGTCGGGCCTTTGCGGCATGCCGTTTTCGATGAATTTTCCGATCAGGGCTTCGCCCTGGGCGTTCCATGTCGCTTGCATGGCGGCCGCCAGATCTTCTTGAGCGACGCCCGCTTCGTCGGCCAGTTGAGCGGGCGTTTTACCCTGATGCAGCGCCTGCACGAAGTCTTTCGGCGTCATGCCCAGGGTTTGGGCGGCGGCGTCGGTCAGAGCCCGCATCAGCGTATGAGCGGGATGAGCGGGCGGTTTCGGGCCCGGGCCCTGTTGGGCGAAAGCCGCCAGAGGCATGACTGCCAGCGCCAGGATGACGACCACGGCGCCGATGAGAAGTTTGTTGCGTTTTTTCATAGTTCACCTCGTGGAATGGATTGAAGAACTTGATACTGTCTTAATCATCCCACGTATTTGTTATGAAAGTTTTATGGATTGGCGCTAATTTGTAAAATCGAAGGAAACGTTCCATGCCGCTTGCCTCGCCCCATCTCACTTTTGCGCCGCAGCAGCGAGGTGCAACACATCTCTTGAAGGGGGATATTCACCAAAAAAGCCCGCCATCGGCGATGACGGGCTGAACGCGCCAGTGAAATAGCGAGACGCCTCACAGTTGCTTTAGTAGTCGTCTAAAAATAACTTCCCTTTCTACGTCATTTCGACGAGCGAAGCGAGGAGAAATCTCCCTGGTTGCGAGCTTCTATCCTCTCACAAGGGGATGTCTCGCTTCGCTTCGACATGACGTAAAAATAGTGTGTTGATTTGGAAAAAGGGAGATAATTTTTAGACGCTCACTTACAAATCATCATCCGCAGACGGGGGCGGGGGCGGCGGGGTTGTGTCGGATGACAGGGATTCTGTAGGAGATTCGTCCGGCGAGACAGGCCGCGTCACCGAAATCTCTCCAGCAGTCTCTTCATCTTCCTCCTCGCCAGACATCCTCCCCCACAAAAGACGGAGCATCAAAACTGCAATGATGAGAATCAGGATAATAATGAAGAAGATGAGGATATACCAGAAGACATTGAGAGCCGTCTGCCAGAAGGTGGGGGTCACCTTTTCGTTGGCGGTGGCAATGGGAATGGTCTGCTGCTGAACGGGCGTCGGAGCAATGGCAAGGGCTTCTGTGCCCGGCGAAGGCGTAATCGCAGCAGGCGTAACCGACGCTATCGGAGAGATGAAAATGGCTGTCGGCGTTGTCGTGGCCAAGCTGAGAGTGGGAGAGGGAGGCGTCGCCGTGGACTGACTGGTTTGCGGCGGCTGCGTCTGCACCCGCGTAGGGGTGGGAGCGGGCCCGCAGACCGTCAGAGAAACATCATCCACATACATGGCCGCCCGCCCGGCGCCGCCATCATTGAAAACATTGAAGTACACAACCACATCTCTGCCCAGATAGCCCGTGAGATCGATTTCCTTGTGAAGCCATTGCCGATGATTTTCATTGGCGCGCCATAGCACTTTGATGGTGCGACCGGTGCGGGCATCCAGCAGAATGGCTTCCTGCGCGTCGCCCGGATCCATATCGGAAAGTGGATAATACCAAAATGATAATGTAGCGGTGGTGTAGCCCGAGCCAGGCAGCGACACGCTCTGGCTGATGGATGAATAGGATCGCACATTGGGCCGACTATAATCATCGTTGCCCAGACGCACCGACCGTACGCCCGGAGGATGAGCGATGACGCCTGTATAATGTCCGCGCAGTTTCGTGCCTCCAAACACCCAGCCTCCACCGGTCTCGAAGCCGCCATTGATCAAGGTTTCATGGCACGCGACGCCCGATGGTGGAATCGTTGGTCCCGGTGGAACCGGCGTGCTGGTAATCGCAATGGGCGTATTGGTCACGACAAAAGACGTGGCTGTGATATAAGGCGGCTTCGTGGGCGTGGCCGTGACGAAAGGCGGCTTCGTGGGCGTGTTAGTGACCACGATAGGCGTGGGCGTGGCTGTGACGAAAGGCGGCTTCGTGGGCGTATTGGTGACCACGATGGGCGTGGGCGTGGCTGTGACGAAAGGCGGCTTTGTGGGCGTGGCCGTGACGAAAGGCGGAGGCGTCGGCGTGGCCGTGGCGAAACTCGGTGTGGCCGTGGGCGTAGGCGTGGCCGGCGTTATCGCGCCGCCATAGCATATTTCCAACGTCACATCATCAATATACATAGCGGAGACGCCCCCCGCCCCATCATTGAAAACATTGAAATAAATGCCAATGGGCATTCCCATGAAATTGCTGAGATCAAATTCCAGGGTCTGCCAGGCCTGGGCATTGCTGATGGAGGTCCAGGCCCGATACAACGGCTGCCCCGTGCTGTTCATGATAATGAGTTCCTGGGCGTCATCCCCATCATACGGCTGGCTCAGAGGGTAGACGTGCGCCCGCAGCCGCAGGGAACTGCCCATGGGCACATTGACCAATTGCTGCATGGAAGAATAACTACGAGTATTGGGCGCGCTCGAAATCCCCAAAAAAATGCTGCGATAGGGGCTGAGATAGCGATCAGTGGCATAATGCGCCCGCGCCGGCGTGTCGCCAAACACCCAGCCCGCATTGGATTCCATATCGCTGTTGACCAGCAAATTGGTGCAAGAGACCGCAGCATTCCCGGCGTGCATTGGCGCAGCCTGCGCAGATGGCGCGACAGTCGAAATCAAGAATGCCGTCAGCAAAACAACTATCAGCGTCAGAAGGACGCCCCAACGATTCCGTGACATGATATAAAAACAAAAATAAAGTGGGGGAAGGGGACAACTTTTCACATAGTTTACAATAAGTTACACAATTTGAGCAATGTCGCGTCATTGAGCGGGGGCGTTTCAAAATGGGGGCGCGTTCATGCGCCTCTTTCCGGCGCACCAAGTGCTGTATGCAGCACACAATAACGCCGATTCGCTATATTGGCTGAAATCAATTCAACAAGTGTAAGATTCCCACGCATCATCGCCTCTTAAAAGTGCTATGATAATCACCATGACGCAACGACCTCTTTTGTCCCTCCCTCTGATTGCCGCCATCGTGGCGATCTTCCTCGGCGCCTGCGCCGCGCCGTCGCCCCCTGCGAACACTGCCGGATCGACGGCGCCCGCTG
>JALSPL010000562.1 GCA_026985975.1 Anaerolineae bacterium
ATCGGCCAATTCTTCATCTGTCACCGGCCGGGCGGTGATGCGGGCGATCTCGGCCAATATGGCTGCGATGGTCTGAGCCACGTCTTTGGGATTCACGCCCGCGCCCGCGCGCCAGGTTCCAGGACCGCGGTTGGCGCTGAATGTGCTGTAGGCGTAATAGGCCAGCCCCATCTCCTGGCGGATACGCTGGCCCAGGCGGCCGCCCAGGCCGAAGCGTCCCAGAATACTGTTGCAGACCAGCATGGGATAGTAGTTTGGGTCGGAGCGGGCGATGCCGGGCCAGCCGACGATGATGTCGCTCTGGCTCTTGCCGCGCACCGCCACATTCACCTGGATTTTGCCAGAGAGCTGCGGCCGGGGCGGGATGGAAAGATCGGGCCGGGCCGCAGGATGCCGCCAATCCCCCAGAGCCTGTTCCAGTCGGGCGATGGCCTTGTTTGCGGCGATGGCTCCCACCACGACGACGATCCCGCCGACCGGGTCGATTTTTTCTTGATAAAAACGCAGCAGATCATCGCGCTGGAGACGCCGCACGGTCTCTGGCTCGCCCAACAGGGGAGAATGATAGGGATGTCCGGGCGGATAGAGATGCTTGCGAAAGGTCAACGAGGCCATGGCCCGGGTGCTATGGCGGCGCTCATCCAGGCGGGCCAGCGTCCGGGAGCGGGTCTTTTTCAGCTCATCTTCGGGAAACGCGGGCAAAAGCAGACTTTCGGCCATCAAGTCCAGCACCAGATCGAAATCTTCGGCCAGGGAGTAGGCGTCGAAACTGAGGGTGTGGCGACCTGTATCGAATCCGAAAGTGGCGCCGACTTCCTCGATGCGGGCGTTGATCGCGTCGAAATCATGCTTGAGCGCGCCCCGGCGCAGCATGGCTGCTGTGATTTCGGCCAGGCCCGCCTGCTCGGGACGTTCATTGATGCTGCCGCCGGGCGCAAATCCCTGCACCGACACCGTCTGCGTCTCGAAATTCTCAAACGCCCACACCCGCAGGCCGTTGCTGAGCTGACCAACAATGATGTTGTGGGGGCCGGGAATGGCGTCGATGTAATCAATCACGGCGATCCTCGCTGACATACCACCCGATGACGCGATTGGCGGAAGTGAGATAACGACGGGCGACGCGGCGGATATCGTCGGGGGTGACGCGGGCGAGGCCATCCAGAAAACCGGCCAGCCAATCCACATCCGCCACCATGCTGGCGAAACCCAGCCACATGGCCTGATTGGTGACGCTCTCGCTGCCATAGGCGAACATGGCCCGCGTGCCCTTGATGGCCCGGGCCAGTTCATCCTGGCTCACGGACTCGGTCTGCAACCGTTCCAGCTCGTGCAGGATGGTGCGTTCCACCTGGCCCCGGTCACCATTCTGCGCCACCGTGGCGCTGATGGTGAAGAGGTAGGGATCGATGGTGGCGGCCACCGAGGCGTTGACCGAGATGGCCTGTCCGCTATTGACCAGCGTCCGATACAACCGGGCAGCCCGTCCCAGCCCGCCGCCGCCAAAAGGAGGCAGGCCTGTGGCGCCGTCCAGCACCGCATTCAGCGCCACCATGGGCAGAAAATCGGGGTCGCTGGCGGGCGGGGCGTGATAGGCCATGAGCAGGTAATGCGCGCCGCCGGGACCATCCACCCGCACCCGGCGCTGCGCTCGCGGTTTGGGCTCGACGGCCCGCACCTGCGGTGGCGCTTCTCCGCGGGGGATGGCACCGAACGCCGTTTCGATGCGCCCAGCCATCTCTTCGGCGTCGCGCGCGCCCACGACCACGGCCACCGCGTTGTTGGGCGTGTAATAACGGCGATAATGGGCGTAGAGGTCGTCGCGGGTGATGCGCCGCAGGTCTTCCTTCCAGCCGATGACCATGTGCCGGTAGGGGTGGGCCAGAAAGCTGGCGGCCTGCACCTGCTCGCGCAGCATGTAGCCAGGGCGATTTTCGTTGCCCTCCCGTTCGGAGATAATGACGCTGCGCTCGCTCTCGGTCTCATCCGGATCGAACAGCGCGTTCTGCATCCGATCCGCTTCGATTTCCAGGGCCAGCTCGATGCGCTCCGCGGGCAGGGTGGCGTAGAAGGTGGTCCAATCCACCCAGGTCATGCCGTTGAAATGCCCGCCCTCCCGCTGGATCAGACGGTCGAACTCGCCTTGGGGGCGAGAGGAGGCGCCCTTGAAAAGCATGTGCTCCACCCAATGCGAGACGCCTGTCAGGCCAGGCAGTTCGTTGCGGCTGCCCACCCGATACCACAGCCAGAAGCTGGCCACGGGCGCGGTGTGCGTCTCCCGCACCAGCAGCGTCAGGCCGTTATCCAGTGTTCGGGTAAGAAGATTGTCTGTGAGCATGAGATGAGGTGCAGCGCACTTGAAAGCGATAAATGAAAAGATGTGGGACTATCTGGCGTGCATGGCGATACTGTCGTCGATAATGTGGTCGGCAAGTGCGCCGCACCTGCGGCGCTTACCAGCCATTCCTCTTGACGCCGCGGCCCACGCCGAAGTAGCGGAAACCCAACTCGCGCATGGCCGCTGGATTCCACACATTACGCCCGTCCAGCAGCACGTCGCCGCGCATGGCTTCCTTGATGCGGGCCATATCCAGTTGTCGGAATTCGTTCCACTCGGTGACCATCACCAACGCGTCCACGCCGTCGGCCACCTCGTAGGGATCTTCCACCAGGTGCATGTTGGGCACCAACTTGCTCACCTCGGACATGGCCACCGGATCGTAGGCCTGGACGGCGCCCCCTTCGCGGATGATCTGGCGGGCGATGTCCAGCGAAGGCGCTTCGCGCAGATCGTCGGTGTTGGGCTTGAAGGCCAGGCCCAACAGGCCTATCTTTCTGTCGCCCAGCCCATTCAGGGCGTTGCGCAGCTTGACCACCACCTGCCGCCGCATGTGCTGATTGATGTCCAGCACCGCCCGCAGCAGTTGCGGGTGGGCGCCATGAATCAGGGCCATGTGCTCCAGCGCCCGCACATCCTTGGGGAAGCAGGAGCCGCCGAAGCCGAGGCCGGCGTTGAGGAAATGGGGGCCGATGCGTTTATCGTAGCCCATGCCCCTGGCCACCATATTCACATCTGCGCCCAACTCCTCACAGATGGTGGCGATCTCGTTGATGAAGCTGATACGCGTGGCCAGGAAGGCGTTGGATGCGTATTTGATCATCTCGGCCGTGCGCAGATCGGTGATGAGCACGGTGGCGTTCAGCGGGCGATGCAGCTCCGCCACCTTTTGCGCGGCCTCAGGATGCTGGGAGCCCAGCACCACCCGGTCGGGGTTCATGAAATCGGAAATGGCCGAACCCTCCCGCAAAAATTCGGGATTGGACACCACCCAGAAATCCACAGGTTTCTTCTGCTTTTTCTTGATGATCTCGGCCACCCAGTCGCCGGTGCCCACAGGCACGGTGGATTTATTGATGATGACGATGGGATGATCCATGTGTTCGGCCATGCTTTCGGCGGCCATGCGCACATAGCGCAAATCGGCCTCGCCATCGACGCCCGAGGGGGTGCCCACGGCCACGAAGACGAACTCCGCATCTTTCAGGGCCTGGGCATAGCTGGTGGTGAAATCGAGGCGCCCTTTCTCCACATTGCGCACGATCATCTCAGAGAGACCGGGCTCATAGATGGGAATCTCGCCCCTTTTCAGTTTCTGGATTTTCTCTTCGATGATATCCAGCAACATGACTTTATTGCCCAGATCAGCGAAGCTGGCGGCCGTGACCAGGCCCACATAGCCAGCCCCGAGTACGGTGATATTCTTCATTTCAATAACCTCTCATGGTGAAAAGTAGAAGCACAGTTCATATCTGACCCGATAAACCATGCCGGGAATTTATTTGACTCATGTTACGCACTGGCCCGATGCGACGGAAATTTCCCAATCAGGATAGTTCTCGCCGTAGTTGCGACGAACATTGACGATGGTAGACGAAGATAGACGATGACTGCCATCATAATTTCGTCTAGCTTCGTCCCTTCGTCTTTTCGTCCGTAACTCCAAAGCTACTATTACTGGATTGCCTCCAAACATCATGGGCAAACTGCGTAACATGAGTTATTTGATAACAGCTTCCAGACCCTCCGCCTCCAGAGTCTCTTCAGCCTCCTCCGCGGCTTCGGCGGCTTTTTCGAAATCGGACCAGTGCAAACGGGCTTTGAAGAAATAGTAAACGCCCAGGGCGGTGATGGGCAGCCACAGGGCCGCGTGCAGCACCAGGGTGTAGGCGGCGGCGATGGTGGGATCCACGCCCCCCACATCTATCAGCACCTTGATGCCGGGCGCATCGAAGGTGCCGATGTAGCCGGGCGCTGAGGGCAAGGTGGTGAACAGGTTGACGATGCCATTCATCAGCATCAGGGTGATGAAGGAAACGCTGAAGGCGAAGGCGTGCATCACAAACCAGTATTTCAAGGTCTCGGCCAGCCAGATGAGGATGGTGGTGAAGAAGATCATCACCACATCTTTGGGACTCTGCAATGACGCCAACCCGAACAGAAACTTCTCGACCACGCCGTCGGATTTGGGCCTGAATTTGGCGGGGATGAGGTGGTTGGCGATGGGCGCGTAGAGCTTCATCACCCAGTGGGGACGGGCCGCCACCGCGATGAACAAAATCAGGGCCACGCCAAAGATCACGCTGAGGGCGATGACGAAACTGCGATATTGCGCAGGAATGTTGGAGACGAAGGGCAGCGCCAGGAAGACGAACAGCAGCATCACCAGCCCGTCGAAGATGCGCTCGATGAGCACCGTGGCCAGACTGCCGCTGATAGGGATGTCCTCGTTCTTCTTCAGCACATAGGAGCGAATGACCTCGCCCGCCCGGGCCGGATAGATATTGTTACCGGCGTAGCCGATGCACACCACCGGAAACAGGCGTTTGACGGAAACCGGCTTGAACTGCCGCAGCATGTAATGCCAGCGCCAGGTGCGAATCCACACGCCCACGAAATACACGGCCACACCGGGCAAGATCCACCAGTAGTTGGCCTGCTTGATGACGTCCCAGACCAGCTCCAGTCGCAACCCCTTCAACGCAGAATACAAAAACAGCGCGCTGATGCCGACGCCGATCCAGATCAGCAGTTTTTTGACGACATTTCGGCGGAGAAAATCTCCGATGGCGGAAAGCGTATTCATGGTTTGAGTGCGAAAGAGGTTTCAAAGCGGCTCATTGTAGCACAAGCCACGACCGGAAAAGAAAATTCCCCTGCCCAAAAAGCCCTGGGGCGTCCCGCATCAATCGGCCGGGCTGTTGGGGGCTGTCACCGTGGGCGTTTTGGTCAGGGCGTCCTGTTCATCCAGAAAACAGAGGATGCCGGCGGCAATGCCCGCTGCCGCCCGATCGGGATCATCCACCAACAGCGCCCGGTCACCGCCCAGATAGCCCGTCTCGATGATAGCCCCGGGCGTGTCGGCCGCCACCCGCTGAAATGCGTGATATTGGGTCATATCCTTGGTGATGGCGGTGGCGCGAAAAGTCAGCCCCGTGGCCTCGCTGTACTTTTGGCGCAAACAATCCACCAGCATCTGATCCTGTCGGGGGATGATTGTTTGCTCGGCGCTGGCCACCTTGAAGCCGCTCTGATCGATGCAGGAGTCGGCGTGGATGGAGAGCAACGCCCGGGCGTGCAAGCCCTGCAAGCGCGGATCGTATTCATCCAGCAATATGGCCGAAACGCCCTCTTTCTTCAATAAATCCACCACCCGCGTGGCGATCTCCTCGTTCACCAGCGCCTCCATCAATCCATCCTGGCACACCGCGCCCGAATCGAAGCCGCGATGCCCGGAGATGATGGCAACCTGCGGCCCCTGAAAAAAATCAGAGGGAATCAGTCGGGCCAGCGCCCTGGATGTGCGCATCCGCTCCCATCCGCCCTGATAAAAATAGAAGGCGATCAGTGCGGTCAAGGCCAGCAAAACAGCCAGCAGCAACCATTTGATCCAAAGATGGAGACGTTCCAGACGATGCGTAGACATGATAAGGAAAGGGGAAGGGGGTAAAGCTATTTTCCACAAAAACCTGACGTTTGCCAAATGCTTTGCCTACGGGGCGGCGAAAAACGAAGATTTCTCATTCCGACATATTCCTGATCTTTGACAATTTCCCCCTCACACAGCATAATCAAACGCGCGATAGGTGAAAAGCCTTGCGCTTTTTCTCGCGCTTTTCAGTCAAACAACT
>JALSPL010000563.1 GCA_026985975.1 Anaerolineae bacterium
GTGACGGTGATGGTGCGCGGTGATGTGGGCGCAGTGAAAGCAGCCACCGACGCTGGCGCCGCCGCGGCCCAGCGCGTGGGCGAGCTCATCAGCGTGCATGTGATTCCTCGCCCTCATGGCGACGTGGAGTTTATCCTACCCAAGCTTGAGGCGTAATCTTCGGCCATGAGCGCCTCACCCCGCGACATGATCAGCGTCGGCATCGATGTTGGCACGACGACGACGCAGATCGTTTTCTCGCACCTTAGCATTCAGGACACCGCCCGGGCCGGGCAGGCCCCCCGCATTCGCATCCAGGCCCGCTCCGTCCTCTACCAGAGCCCCATCCACTTCACCCCCCTCCTCTCGGAAGACGAGGTGGACGTGGCCGCGCTTTCGGAGCTGGTGCGGAAGGAGTATCAGCGGGCGGGCGTCGATCCCGGCCAGATCGAGACGGGCGCGGTCATCATCACCGGCGAAACGGCCCGGGCCCAGAACGCCGACGCCATTCTGCAGGCGCTCTCGGATCTGGCGGGCGATTTCGTCGTCACCGTGGCCGGGCCCAATGTCGAGGCGCAGATCGCGGCCCGGGGCTCCGGCGCCGCGGCTTACTCCGCCGAACACTACACCCAGGTGGTGAATGTGGATGTGGGCGGCGGCACCGCCAACGCCGCCATCTTCCGCATCGGCGAACACATCAGCTCCTCGGCCATGGCTGTGGGCGGGCGGCAGATCGAGATCGAGCGCACCTCGGGCGTCATCCGCCACATCCCGCCGCCCGGTCAAAAGATCATCAAGGCGCTGAACCTGCCCCTGCGGGAAGGCAGCGCCGCCGATCTGACCACTTTGCGGCAGTTTTGCGATGTCATGGCCGATCTCATTGTGGATCTGGCGACGGGTCAAACTTCTGACCTGGGTCAGACATTGCAATTGACGCCGCCCCTGCGTGAAGCGGAGAACACGCGGGTGTATTTTCTCTCCGGCGGCGTGGCGGCCTACTACTACGATCCTATCGAGATCACTTCGCTGGCCGACGTCACGCTTCACGATGACGTGGGCCCGCTGCTGGCCCAATCGCTGCGATTGAACCGCCGTCTGCAGGCGCTGAATGTGCAGCGCCCGAAGCAGACCTTGCGGGCCACCGTGCTGGGCGCGGCCAGTCAGACCGTCACCCTCAGCGGCAGCACCATCTGGGCGGAACGGGTCATCTTGCCCCTGCGCAATCTTCCGGTCATCCGCCCGCATCTGAACCACAACGCCCTCACCCCCGAGGCCATCGCCGACGCCATCCGCTACGCAGTGCAGCGCTGGGACATCGATCCCCAACAGCGGGCTATCGCCCTGGCGCTGGACCTGCCCGAAACCATGGATTTCAACATCCTGCAAATCCTGGCGCAAGGCGTTGTGCAATACGCTTCAGACCAACTTACGCCCACCCGCCCGCTCACGCTCATCGTCGAGCGGGATTACGCCCAGGCTCTGGGACAGACCATCAAAGCCATGCGTCCTGACGCGCCGCTGGTGGTCATCGATCAGGTCGGGCTGGGCGAAGGCGACTTCATCGACATCGGCGAGCCCATGCTGGATGGCCGGGTCGTGCCCCTTTCGGTGAAGACATTGATTTTTTACGATTAAACCCATCAACCCGCTCCCCATGCGAGGGGCCTATGTTATTGCGCACCAAGCTTTTCGGAAAAACGTATGAATTTGGCGGCATCAAAGAGTTGCTGGCCAAAGCGAACGAAGAGAAGTCGGGAGACAGGCAGGCGGGTATTGCCGCCGCCAGCATGACCGAGCGCGTGGCGGCCAAATTTGTATTGGCGGAATTGCCTCTGTGGGCGCTGTATGAAAATCCGGCCGTGCCCTATGAGGAAGATGAGGTGACCCGGGTCATTCACGATCAGGTCAATCTGACTATCTACAACGAGATCAAGGACTGGACCGTGGGCGAGCTGCGGGAGTGGATCATGAAAGACACGACCACCCCGCAGATGATCCGACGGGCGAGTAATGGTTTTACCGCCGAGATGGTGGCCGCGGTGACCAAGCTCATGTCCAACATGGACCTCATCTACGGCGCCAGCAAGGTGCGCGTGACCGCCCACTGCGCCAACACCATCGGCCTGCCCGGCACCCTGGCCTCCCGCAATCAACCCAATCATCCCACCGACTCGGTTGAGGGCATCCGCGCCACCATCTACGAGGGCCTGAGCTACGGCTCGGGCGACAGCGTCATCGGCATCAACCCGGTGGATGACTCCCTGGGCAGCGTCATGCGGCTGCTGGATATGACCTACGATGTCATCCAGAAATGGGAAATCCCCACCCAGAACTGCCTGCTGGCCCATGTGACCACGCAGATGGACGCCATGAAGCGGGGTGCGCCCGTGGGCATGGTCTTCCAGAGCCTGGCCGGATCCCAGAAAGGCAATGAATCCTTTGGCGTGGATGTGGGCATGCTGGATGAGGCCTATGAGATGGCCAAAAAATACGCGTGGACGGCAGGCCCGAACTACATGTATTTCGAGACCGGGCAGGGCTCCGAGCTCTCGGCCGATGCGCATCATGGTGCGGATCAGTTGGTGATGGAGGCCCGCTGCTACAGTCTGGCCAAACGCTATCACCCCTTCCAGGTGAACACGGTGGTGGGCTTCATCGGGCCGGAGTATCTGTACGACTCGGTGCAGATCACCCGGGCCGGGCTGGAGGATCACTTCATGGGCAAGCTGTATGGCATTCCCATGGGCGTGGACGCCTGCTACACCAATCACGCCAAGGCCACCCAGAACGACATCGAAAACCTGGCCGTGCTGCTGACATCGGCGGGCTGCAATTACTTCATGGGCGTGCCCCTGGGTGATGACGTGATGCTCAGTTATCAGTGCACCAGTTTCCACGACGCGGCCAGCCTGCGCCAGTTGCTGGGGCTTCGCCCCCTGCCCGAATTCGAGGCGTGGATGGAGAGCCTGGGCCTGATGAAGGACGGCAAGCTCACCGAGAAAGCCGGCGACGCATCTTTCTTCTTGCAGAAATAGGGAGGCAACCATGGATCAAAACCAAATCGAAGCCATTGTCCAGGCCGTTCTAACAGAATTGAAGAAGAAGGAAGCAGCCCCGTCAGCCGCCCCCGCCCCCGTCCAGCCCCCGACGGCGATCAGCGGTCAGAGCGCCAAAACCAACGCCCTCATCATCGACCTGCCCGATCCCACCACGCCCGAAGTCCGCAATGCCGTGGGCGTCGAGCATCCTATGGATATGGAGGGGTTGCTGAACCTCAAGTCCACCACCCCCGCCCGCATCGGCTCGGGCCGGGCCGGGCCTCGGCCCCGCACCCAATCGTGGCTGCTGTTCCAGGCCGACCACGGCGTCACTCAGGACGCCATCTACGGCGAGGTGAAGCAGGAAATCCTGGACCAATTCGGGCTGTTCACCGTACAGACCCAGGTGAAGGATAAGGCGGAATATCTGTTGCGGCCCGATCTGGGGCGTTTGCTGACGCCCGAGGCCAAGATGCTCATCGAGCAGAAATGCGTCAAGAAGCCCCAGGTGCAGATCGTGGTGGGCGACGGCCTCAGCGCCGCGGCCATCAACAACAATCTGCCCCAGATCTTCCCCGTGATCAAGCAGGGGCTGGAAGCCTCCGGCATCAGCATGGGCACGCCCTTCTTCATCAAATTCGCCCGGGTGGGCGTCATCAACGACGTCAACACCGTCATCGGAGCCGATGTGGTGGTGATCCTCATCGGCGAGCGCCCGGGCCTGGGCGTGGCCGACGCGCTCAGCGCCTACATGGGCTGGCGGCCCGGCCCCGGCAAGACCGACGCCCAGCGCGACGTCATCTGCATGATCACCAACAACGGCGGCCTCAATCCCCTGGAGGCGGGCGCATTCGTCGTTGAGCTGATCAAGAAAATCCTGAAAAATCAGGCCAGCGGCGTCGAACTGAAGCTGAAAACGTCGGAAGAGACGCCCGAGCATCCGCCGTCGGATGTGTTGTAGAAGAATGGATTGATGATTAATGATTAAAGGCGTCTGTGCTCAGTCACAATCATCAATCATCAATCATTCCCGTCATCGCCGGTTTTTACATTTTCCGCTCAAGGAACGTTCTCATGGCAGTACTTGATCCTATCAAACCCACCATCCTGGCCGCCCGGCTCATCCCCAACGTGCATCCCGATTTTGCCGAGAAGCTGGGATTAAAGCCGCATCAGCGCAGCCTGGCCCTCCTTACCTGCGACATCGACGATTCGCTCTATGTATCGCTGGATGAAGCCACCAAAAAGGCCGATGTGGAAGTGGTGTACGCACACAGCTTCTATGCTGGCGCTGCGCACGCTTCCGGCCCGCTCTCCGGCGAGATCATCGGCATCCTGGCCGGGCCCAATCCGGCCGAGGCCCGCGCGGGCCTGGACGCGGCCATGGCCTACGCTCAGGAAAAGGCCTGGTTCTACGCTGCGGACGAAGCTGGCGAGCTGGCTTTCTTTGCTCACACCCTCTCCCGCACCGGCAGCTATCTCAGCAAAGAGGCGGGCGTCCCTGAGGGCACGCCGCTGGCCTATCTCATCGCCCCGCCCCTGGAGGCCACTTTCGCCATCGACGCCGCGCTCAAGGCGGCCGATGTGACCATGCAGGTGTGGTGGGCGCCGCCCTCCGAGACCAACTTCTCGGGAGCGCTGCTCTCCGGCTCGCAAAGCGCCTGCCGGGCCGCCTGCGCCGCTTTCCAGGATGCTGTGCTCGATGTCGCCCGGGCCCCGCACAAATTCACCTGAAATTACCACAGCAACTCAACCCTGGGCACACTGAAAAAAGGTTATTTTACCACGGAGACACGGAGAACACGGAGAAAATCATGGCAGTTCACAGAGAAAAGACCTCCGAACCTCCACCTTTTTCTTCCTCCGTGCCCTCTGCGCCTCCGTGGTGAGGCTTTTTCAGGCAACTCAACCCTATCCTCACTTGACAGGATAACCCTATGATAGATAACTACGACACCGATTTGAGATCCATGCAGGAGGCCCGGCGTTTGGCCATCGCCGCCCGCGAGGCCCAGCGCGAGTTTGCTCACGCCTCGCAAGATACGGTGGATCGCATCGTCAAGGCCATGGCCGACGCTGCTTTCGCAGCATCCGAGCATCTGGGACGGCTGGCCCAGGAAGAAACGGGCTTTGGCGTGCCCCTGCATAAGAAGATCAAAAATGAATTCGCCAGCCGCAAGACCTGGGAATCGATCAAGGATGTCAAAACGGTCGGCATTCTGAATTTCGACGATCAGAAAAAGGTGATGGAGATCGCCTGGCCCGTGGGCGTGATTGCCGGACTCATCCCCTCCACCAATCCCACCTCCACCGCCATCTTCAAAATCCTGATCGCTGTCAAGGCCCGCAACGCCATCGTCATCGCCCCGCACCCCTCGGCCCGGGATTGCACCGATGAAGCTGTGCGCATCATGGCCGAGGCGGGCGAGGCTGAGGGCATGCCGCACGGCCTGGTCAGCAGCCTCAGCATCATCACCCTGCCCGGCACGCAGGAACTGATGAAACACTGGGCGGTGGACCTGATTCTGGCCACCGGCGGCTCGGGCATGGTCAAAGCCGCTCACAGCATCGGCAAACCGGCCATCGGCGTGGGCCCGGGCAACGCGCCCGTGTGGGTGGACCGCAGCGCCGATGTGAAGAAAGCGGCCTGGGACATCGTCAACAGTAAGGCCTTCGACTGCTCCGTCATCTGCGCCACCGAACAATCCGTCGTCGCCGACAAACCCATCGCCGCCGAGTTGAAAGCGGAAATGGAGAAAAACGGCGCGTATTGGGTGGATGAAACGCAGAAAAAGGCGCTGGAACGCACCCTCTTCAAGCCCAACGGCATGATCGACGCCCGCAGCGTGGGCAAAACGCCCCAGCAGCTTGCCAAAATGGCGGGCATTCAGGTTCCGCCCTGGGCCCGGATTTTGGTGGCCAATCTGGAGAAAGTCGGGCCGGAAGAGCCGCTTAGCCGCGAGAAATTGACCACGGTGCTGGGCTTTTTTGTGGAAGATGGCTGGCACGCTGGCTGCGAGCGCTCGATTCAGCTCATCAAGTTCGGCGGCGAGGGCCATTCCATGGTCGTTCACGCCCGGGATGAGGAAGTCATTCGGGCCTTTGGTCTGGAGAAACCGGTCTTCCGCATCTCGGTCAA
>JALSPL010000564.1 GCA_026985975.1 Anaerolineae bacterium
GGGCTTCACCTTCGCCGATTTCAATGGCGAACGTCTGGCCATCCATGAATTCAATGAAGCCCATCCCCGGCGCAAGATCAGCCCCATCTACGGCGCCCGGCACTACGTGCCCGCCCGGTTTGGCAACGCCAACTGGACCGAAAAGCTGTTTCTGGCCCACATCCTGGATCATCCCCGCTACACCGATTACGATGGTCTGGTGCGCACCCCGCAACTGGACATCGACCGTCAAACCCGACGCTAATCTCCCAATCTCTCAATCTCTACAAATTTTTCGAATCCCCTTATGACAACTCCCGCCCGCACCCGATTCGCCCCCAGCCCCACCGGCTACCTGCACATCGGCGGCGCCCGCACCGCCATCTTCGCCTGGCTCCACGCCCGTCACACCAACGGCCAATTCATCCTCCGCATCGAGGACACGGACCGCAAGCGCTACATGCCCGACGCCCTGGACAAAATCATCGAGGGTCTGCGCTGGCTGGGCCTGGATTGGGACGAAGGCCCCGATGTGGGCGGGCCCCACGCTCCCTACACTCAGTCAGAGCGGCTGCCCATGTATCAGGAGGCCGCGGACTGGCTGATTGAGCACGGCCACGCCTATCGCTGCTATTGCACGCCCGACGAGCTGGCCGAGATGCGCGAAAAACAGCAGGCCAACAAGGAGAAAATCGGCTACGACCGTCGCTGCCGCTGGCTGACGCCCGAGGAGCGGGCCGCCAAAGAGGCCGAAGGCCGCTCCTGGGTGGTGCGACTGGCCGTGCCTCTGGAAGGCAGCGTCACCATCGACGATCTCATCCGTGGGCCCGTCACCTTCAACAATGCGGAATTGCAAGACGCCGTGTTGCTCAAAGCCGACGGCTATCCCACCTATCATCTGGCCGTGGTGGTGGATGACCACGATATGGAAATCACCCATGTCATTCGGGGGGAAGAGTGGATTTCCTCCGCCCCCCTGCATGTACATCTTTACCACGCCTTTGGCTGGAATCTGCCAGTCTTCGCCCACACGCCCAGCATCCTCAAACCCAGCGGCAAGGGCAAGATCAGCAAACGGGCCTTGCTCACGCCCGATGGCTCCACCATCCCCGTCATGCTCCATGAATTCCCCGAGTTGGGCTACTTGCCCGAGGCCCTGTTCAACTTCCTCAGCGGCATCGGCTGGTCATTGGATGATCACACCGAGATCTACGACCGGGAAACCGCCATCAAACACTTTGATCTCAAAGACATCAACCCCGGCCCGGCTCGCTTCCCAGCGGAAAAACTGGAATGGATGAACGGCGTGTACATCCGTATGCTCAGCATCGACGAACTGGTGGAGCGCCTTATTCCCTACCTGAGCCGAGATCTGGGCATCCCCGAAGAGGCGCTTGCCCGGGACGAACGCCTGCGCATCATCGCCCCCGCCATCCAGGAGCGCCTGAAAAAGCTCACCGACGCCGCCCCCCTCATCGACTTCCTCTTCGCCGACGAGATCGACATCGGCGACCCCAAGCTGCTGATCCCGCGCAAGACCACGCCCGAGCAGACCGCGAACATCCTGGCGGAGATCATCGCCGCGCTGGCGCAGGTGGACGTGTGGGATGAGGCGACGCTGGAGGAGACGCTGCGCGGGTTGGCTGCCAAGATGGGGCTGAAGGCGGGCCAGGTCTTTTCCCCCATCCGCCAGGCCGTCACCGGCAAAAAAGTGGCCCCGCCCCTCTTCGCCACCCTGGTTGCGGTGGGCCGCGAAAAAACCTTGCAGCGCTTGCGCAATGCGCTGAATCGACTGGAACAATCACTTCAGAATCATTAGCCAACATTTTTCATGACATTGTTCCCAAATCCGACGCATTTGGTGGTATAATTACAAATTAAATCAAGATCAACATTACCACTCCCCCTCAGGAGGCTCGTTATGACCAAATATCTTTATCTTTCTCTCATCCCCGAAGCCCTCATCGTTTCCATGCTTCCTCCCGAGGAGTTCGGCGAGTATTACACTGTCGGCGACAAGAAAAAACATAACGAACAAGCCATTTTCATCGAACTCGATCCCGAGTTCCGACACCCCTTCTTCCGCATCGATGAGGCCATGGCCCGATGCACGCCTCATGAGAACGGAAAGCCCAAAAAATCGGTCTACGTCGCCACTTATGGCGTTCTGGAACACATCCCCACTTCGGCCATGGGCTCATTATATCTCGCCACGCGCTATGGCAAGGTGCTGCCCCTGGAAAAGAGCACAGACTTCCCGGAATACAACCAGAATTACTACCTCTATCAGGAGATCGCACCGGTGACCGTACTGGTGGCCAGCACCTACGATCCGGTGAAATTCCACTACTTTATGACCCACGATCCCGACAATCTTATCTCCTTCCCGGCCCTGGCCTATATGGACCTGAAACTGGGCGAACTGGATAAAGATCCGGAAAAAGGAGACATCGGCGATCTTCCCTACGACTTCATCCCCATCCTGCGCGACGCCCTGGTGGCGCTACGCGACAAAACCATCCACACCAAGATGGTGGATCGCACCCACACCGTGGAACACCCCTACCGCACCATCAACACCGGCATCTACATCGGCAACATGGATGGTCTCATCTACTACCCCATGCCATCCGCCGAAGAGCTGGATCGGGATCATTTCGAATGGTGGCATTCCGCCAACATCTGATCCGCCACGCCTTCTGAACCCCGAAGCCTCCGCATCGACGGAGGCTTTTTTATGCCATTTTGCGGGCGATTCAGCGTTCAGTGGCGGTGGGGGCGTCGTCATCCATGAGCCGACGGGCCAGGCCCGCAAGATAGGCCCGCTGCGTGCGCTGTCGAAAGATGGTGGGAGAACGGCACACATAACACAGAGCCTGTTCATCCCCGGGGCGCGGGGAGGTGGACGCGCCGCAACGCTGGCAGGGCTCCAGATATCCGGCCATGAGCAACGCCCGTTCGGGCTTCAACAGATCGCCCAACAGGACGGGCTTCGTCAACTCAATAGCGTCCTCGGGGCAGGCGGCCACACAGATGTTGCAATCCAGACAGAGGCCGGGCTGAAAGGTGAGGTTGAAAACCATGCCGTCATCCATCTCACCCCACAGATAGTTGAGAGCGCCGGTGGGACAAAACCGGGCGCAAAGCTGACAGCCCGAACATGCCCGCGCATCCACCCGCACCGACGCCCAGGGCAACGCATCCGCTTCCAAGGAAAAAACTGGCTCGGGTTCGAAGCGTCGGGCGAGTTCAGTCAAATGCTGGTTCAAGCGCTGCAGCGATGGCGGCGTCTGATAAGGCAACCGTTGATCCACCGGCGCTCCCGGCGAAAACAAGGGTCTGGGCGAACGCTCGACGGCTTCATCGGCCCGCTGCTGAGCCAACTTGCCCAGGCTGCGAAAGAAACCGCGGCGGCTGACCGCGGGCGCTGCGCCATCCAGCACCCGCACCTCGCGTGGCTGCGTCTGCGTTTCGCTGCTCAGATGAATGGCTGCCGGCAAGCCAAAAGCTGTCAGCAGACGATTCGCAGCGTCAACGATGGCGACGATGTCCTCATGCAGCCGCCCGATGGGGCAGTGGGCGCAGGCTTCATCGGCCAGCCACACATCGCGCCCGCCATCCTGACTCAGACTCAGCAATTGATCGGGAGAAAACGCGGCCAGACAGCGCTGATGGCGGATGGCGTAGCGCACGGGCGCAGCACTGCGCGCGGGCGCGGGATGCTGCGGGCAGACCAGCGCCAGACCCTCATCATCCGGCAGTTCGTCCCCCGAGTTCACCAGCCGGGTTTCGGGATGCAGCGCCTGAGAGAATGCGTCGGTGGGACACACGCGGATGCAGACGCCGCAGCCAATACAAGCGTCCACGTCCAATTCGGGCAGAGGCCGCGCGCCCGACGCCAATCGAATCGCGCCAACCGGGCAATGATCCACGCACAAGGCGCAACCCGCCTGGCGATGACGGGCGTTGAGACAACGATCCGAATAGACATCGGGAGGGGTCAGATCGAAAGTAAGTTGAGCGGGCATAAAACAAAGTATACCCCGACAGCATCCGTCGCCCAAACCGCATCAATCAGATGGGGGCGTTTCGATTTTGGGGCAAACTGTCCATGGACACGCGAATTGGAGGACGCAGCCTGTCCTGAGCGGAGCCGAAGGAGCCATCCTTTGGTCGCAGGCCTGAAGCGCCCGACTTGAGTCGGCCAGAAATACAAGAAAGCGCCCCCATTTGAAACGCACTCTCAAGATACGGGCGTGTTTCAAAATTGGGGCGAATGCCAGATTTTGTTCTGCCGCCTCCGCCCTGGGCTTGAAGCCCTGGGCTACCAGTGCGAAGGCCCTTCGGGCCTGGCAAAGGTAGCCCCGAGGTTCACCTCGGGGTGATGGCGGCAGTGGCCAGGCGCCCGCTTTGGGGATTTGCCCCCAAATTGAAACGCACTCTCAAGATAACAAGAGCTTGTCTCCTTCGCGGCTGTGTCTTACAATGAGTAACAAAATCATCGCAGACGCACTCAAGGAGATAACAATGGATGCAAAAGCAAAAAAACTCGCATTGCGCATGCTGGTGCACGGCGTTTACATCGTTGGCGCCGGAAAGGGCGAAGGGGCCATCGCCAATGGCGTCACCTGGCTGACCCAGGCCTCGTTCGAGCCGCCGCTGATCATGGCCGCCATTCGCGTGGACGGGCGGCTGCATGACGCCATCCTGGAAAGCGGCGCTTTTTCTGTCAATCTGGTGGCGGCGGAGCAACAGGAGATGGTCAAGACCTTCTTCAAGCCAGCGGAGACTCGCGGCGAGACCATCAACGGCTACGCTTTCGAGCCGGGCCCGGCCACCGGTTCCCCCATCTTCGTCGATGCGCCCGCCTGGTTCGAGGCCCAGGTGCGGCACAGCTTCCATGGCGGCGATCACACCGTGTTCGTGGCCGAGGTGGTGGAAGCGGGCGTGCGCGACCCCGAGGCGAAGCCTCTGGCCCTGCACGACACCCCCTGGCAGTATGGCGGCTGATCCATGACCATCATCCTCCATATCGCCCGCCGCTCCGACTGGGAGCAGGCCCGGGCCGCGGGCGCCTATCGCGGCGACACGCTGGCCTCCGAAGGCTTCATCCACTGCTCCACGCCCGAACAGATCATCTCCGTGGCCAATCGTTTCTATCGCGGCCAGCCGGACTTGATGCTGCTGGTCATCGACCGCGCCCGGGTGCAGGCCGCGGTGCGGGATGAAAATCTTGAGGGCGGGACGACCCTGTTCCCCCACATCTACGGGCCGCTGAATCTGGACGCCGTCGTGGATGTGCTGGATTTCCCGTCCCAACTCGATGGAAGCTTCAAATTGCCTGAAGCATTGCTGCGGGAGTAACGCCAGTCCCCATCCAGTGACGCATTGTCTCGGGCCCGAGATTGTAAGACCGGGCCCGTTTTTGTTATACTTAGGCTAACGCATTGCGTCACAACAATAAATCTTCTACTTTCATCCCATCACGACCTGTGGAGGTGTGATCATGGCTTATCTTTTCCCATCCCCTGAATGGGTGGCTGCCTTCAAGGACGCCATCAACGCCAACGAAGCTTACAAGAAATCCGCCGCCAAGTGGGAAGGCGACTTCTACTTCATCGTTTCGCCGGGCAAGGGCGTGGAAAAGCCCTTCGTCATGTATCTGGATTTGTGGCACGGCGAATGTCGGGAAGCGCACGTGGTGGAGGATATGAGCGAAAAGAAACCAGAGTTTATCATCGAGGGCACGTTGGATGTGTACAAACAGATTTTCAACAAAAAACTGGATCCCATCCGGGCGCTGGTCAGCCGCAAACTCAAGCTCAAGGGCAACCTGGGCAAGATCATGCGGGCGGTGAAAGCCACGCTGGATCTGGTCAATTCCGCGGCCAACGTGGACACTGTTTACCCTGACGAGGCCTGATCATGTGGTACTTCGACGCCCCAGAAATCATCTATGGCGAGGGCGCACTGGAAGAACTGGCCATGGTCAAGGGCTCCCGCGCATTCATCGTCACCGACCCGGTGCTGGATAGCCTGGGGTTCACCGAAAAGGTGGCGGAAAAACTGCGGGATGCGGGCATGGACGTGGCGGCGTTCGCCGAGGTGGAGCCCGAACCCTCGCTGCAAACCGTGCAGAAAGGCGCGGACATCATGCGGGCATTCGAG
>JALSPL010000565.1 GCA_026985975.1 Anaerolineae bacterium
CGATGTGCTGCAAGCGGGCGCCATCGTTCTGGAACGACTGGGGCTGAAAATCGAGCAGCGGGTGAGGCCCAAAATCGCCTCCATCCAGGTGATCACCAATGTCGATCCCTATCAGGCCCAGTTGCTGAACCGCACCATTCGCGGCATGATGCTGGTGCCGGGCCAGACCCTGCTGGTGATGGAGCTGGCGCCCGCCGCCTACATCAATCTGGCCGCCAACGAGGCGGAGAAGGCCGCGCCCATCAGCCTGATGCACGTCAGCGGCGTCGGGCGTTTTGGCCGCATGTGGATGGCTGGCACCGAGGCGGACATCATCGCCGCCCGCGATGCCGCCATCGCCGCTATGGACGCCATCGACGGCGTAGAGGAGTAGTTTTATGGCAATGAAATTTTTGACCGAACGAGACATCGAGCAGATGGCCAGCCAGGGCGTCACCGAAATTCCGCTGGATGCGGGCGTGCGGGTGACGGATCTGGCCCGGGAAGCGGCCCAGCGCCTGGGCGTGCGCTTCGTTGCGCCGGGGGACGCGGCAGCGTCTTCAGCCCCCGCGTCTTCTGCGTCCGCCCCCGCGGCCTATTCCGAGCTGCATCAGCAGGTGCGGACGGCCATCATTTCGCAATTGGGCATGACGCCCGACGGCTTGGACGCCATCATCGCCCGCGTGCTGGACGCCACGGAGGGTCAGGGCTGATGGTGCTGGGACGGGTCATCGGCTCCGCCGTGGCCACGCGCAAATATCCGGGCCTGGAAGGAGCCAAGCTGCTGGTGGTGCAGCAGCTCAGCAAAGAGCTGACCCCGCGCGGTCGCCCCGCCATAGCCGTAGATGTGGCCCAGGCGGGCGTGGGCGATCTGGTGCTGCTGGCCCGCAAGCGCGAAGCCGCGGTCGCCTTCTATGTCCCCGACATGCCCCTGGACCTGGCCGTGGTCGGCATCGTCGACACCGTCGATCTCACCCGTCTCGACCTGGAAATGACCCTGCACGAAGGCTACAATCAGTTTTGAGCCTGCAAATGTTTCAAAGGAAGAGTACGTTCACATCGCTGATTCTCTTGAAATCAGAATCCATTGTGACAATGTCCAGTCCCCAATATCGGGCTATCCTATACTGATAGAAATCATCGAAATCCAAACTGGATTGTAATATGTTTTGCAAAGAAAATTGGTACTCTGAGACGGGAAGGCTCAAAATATCCACTTTTGAAATGACATCCCGCACGAAGTCAAGAAAAATATCCTGTTTTTTTCGCCGAAAAAGAATAACGCCGATGGAGTGAAGCGAAAAATCTGAAATCGAGATTTCGCCATAGTGTTCGCTCAAGAATTGCTTACACAGATCGCTTTTTCCCTGCTTCAATAATATCTCCAAGAAGATATTCGTGTCCAGCAAATACATCATCGCCACTCCATAGCTTTATGCTGTAATTCAACAGAATCGTAATCCTGGGCCATATCGGCCAGCCCCCCTTCCCAAGAAAAGTCAAACCTGCGTTCATCAGCAGCGACTTCACCATATTTTGCCAGCAAAAAATCGATGTAATCAACGATCTCTGGCCACAAATGCGGCGGCACTTTTTTCATTTTCTTATTGATTTCCGTCGTATCGATCATGATGAACTCCTGAGAAACTGGTCATTGCAGTTTATTTTTATCACAAGCCGCAGCTCCTGTCAACCAAGCGAAATGGACGGGTGCGCTTCAAAATTGGGGCGAAGCCCCAAGCTGGGCGTCTTGCGCCTCTCTCCCGCAGACTTTCAATGTCTGCGAGACCTTGAAATTTTTTTTGCAATGCGTCCCCATTTACGTCACGCCTGAACGCTGCTCACTGAATACTTTCTTCCTCATGCTCATCGCCCGAGTCGTCGGCACGGTGGTTTCCACCGTCAAACACCCTTCTTTTCATCACTACAAGCTGCTGGTGGTGCAGCCGTTGCATGTGGCGGGCCAGGAGGACGCGCGGGATTTTGTGGCGCTGGATCGGGCCCACGCCGGCATCGGCGATGTGGTGCTGGTGAATCAGGAAGGCGGCGGCGCCCGTCAGGTGATGAACGATCCCAACGCCCCGGTCATCTCCCTCATCGTGGGCGTGCTGGATTCGGTGGAGCTGGCGGGGTGAGACTCTGTCATTTCAAAGGAGAGGGCGACTGGGAAATCTCCTTGACGGTTTAAAGAAATGGGGATTGCTCCTGCCGCTGGTCGTCGAAATGACGTAGAAAAGGCTGGTCGTTGCGAAGCGACGCAGAACGTGGAAAATGAGGCGGAGCCGAAACAAAATTAGAGGCGCTCGTTTCTGGCGGGGTCCAGTTAGGGGAATAGCGCCGAACAGGCTATAATGGCAATCTGCTGACGGGACACAAGATAAGCCCGTCAAACATTTTTTTGGGCTAAGAGTGCGACTTGGCTCTGCAAAGTCAAGGAGTACTTTTGTGAATTTTGAACAATTTTCTTTCGACCGGCGCATTCTTGCCCGGATTCAAGCCGCGGGCTATGTTACGCCCACGCCGATTCAGGCGCAGGCGATTCCACAGGTTCTGGCCGGGCGCGATGTCCTGGGCCTGGCCCAAACGGGCACCGGCAAGACCGCAGCCTTCATCCTGCCCATCCTGCAGGGGCTGATCAAAGGCCCGCGACGCCGTGTGCGGGCGCTTATCGTGGCTCCCACCCGCGAACTTGCCGAACAGACGCATCAGGCGGCGCTGGATTTCGGCAGGGATATCGGCATCCGCAGCGTCTCGGTCTACGGCGGCGTCAGCAAATCGTCGCAGATTTCGCAACTGCGCCGCGGCGTCGAGATCGTCGTCGCCTGCCCCGGGCGTTTGCTTGATCTCGCGCATGAGGGCGAGATCGACCTCTCGCATGTCGAGGTGCTGGTGCTGGACGAGGCGGATCGCATGTTCGACATGGGCTTTTTGCCCGACGTGCGCCGCATCCTGAAATTGGTGACGAACAGGCGACAGACGCTTTTCTTCTCGGCCACCATGCCCGCTGATATCCGCCGTCTGGCGGACGCCACCCTCAAAAATCCCGTCACCGTGCAGATCGGCGAGATCGCCCCGGCCAAGACTGTCTCTCACGCCATCTATCCTGTGCCCGATAAGCTCAAGAAGCAATTGCTGCTGGCGTTGCTGGAACAAACAGCCACCGGACGCGTGCTTATCTTCACCCGCACCAAATATCGCGCCCGCAATCTGGCCCGAGATCTGGCCAAAAAAGGCTATCGGGCCGCGGCATTGCAGGGCAACATGACGCAAAACCAGCGGCAGCGGGCGATTGCCGGTTTCCGTAACGGCAAATACGATATTCTGGCGGCCACCGATGTTGCAGCCCGCGGCATCGACGTCTCCGATATCTCCCATGTGATCAATTTCGATATTCCCGACACCGTGGACGCCTACACGCACCGCATCGGGCGCACCGGTCGGGCGCAGCAGATGGGCGAGGCTTTTTCGCTGGCCGGGCCGGATGATGCGGTGATGATCCGTGACATCGAAAAGCTGCTGGGCTCCTCCATCGAGCGCCGACGTCTGCCGGATTTCGATTACGGCAATTTTGTTCCGGAACAGCAATTTCAGGGCGCTCCGGCAAAGAGAGCGCAGTCCCGTCATCGTTCCGCCTCCCGCAACCATTATCAGCGCAGGGATAACGCCCGCGGCTCGCGCCGCCGCCGACAGCCGCAGGCCCGGCAGTCCGGGCGCTGAGAAAGGGCTGATTCAGTTTGCTGTGGCTGATTCTGCTCTTTCAGCCACAGCGGCCAGATCCGCGACCCACCGCCCGATCAGTTCGGCGCTCAGGCCCTTCAATGAGAGGTGGCGGTAGCGGAGGGTGACGGCGTTCTGTTCGATGACGAGATTGCGCACGCCGGGCGCATCGGGCGAAAGGATATCCAGAATGGCGCTTTTGGTCCGGGGAGAGGCCAACAACGCCCGGGCGGCGCTGGGGGCGTCCGTATAGATCATCAACGATTTGAGCGCCGCGTCTTGCGTCGGCAGCAGCTCCCCGAAGCGCGTTTCATCGAACTGAAAACGGAAATTTGTCATGCCCACGGCCAGGCGCAGGGGCGTATCGCTGTGCAGGGCAATTTCGAGATGATAGACCGGTTTCTGCGGTGCGCCCGAGATGGCGTAGGCCGCCCGCAGGTCATGTCCCCGATAGACGCCGGTGTAAGTTCCCGCCTGCTCGCCGCTTGTTTGCAATGAAAGACCCCATGGCTCCAAAAGCCTGCTCAACCGTTGTCGAACGGCGGCGTCTCCATTGCGGGCCCGGCGCAAGATGGCGACGCTAACGGCGGCTCCCGCCCCCATAAACAGTCCCAGGCCCGTCCAGGGCCGCAGCGTTTCGGGGATGGGGAGAACGGCGACCAGAAATAGCGCCGCTGCGGCCAGCGTGATCAAGGCTGTCAGCAGCACCAGCGCCATGACGGCCCGGGCCAGACAGCTATTCGGGCGTGAATCGAAGGATTCGTTCATACGCTGCACCGGGCGAGCGTCTCGATCAGGAAAGCGTTTCCAGAAAGGCCAGGATTTTTGCTTTGGCGTCGGATGTGATGCACGGGCCGTGTCCGAAACATGCCGTCTCAAAATCCAGCTTGCGCAGCTTGGCCAGACTCTCGATGGCCTGTTCTTTGTTGGGCGTAAAGATCGAGGGGGGGAGAGAAAGATGATCGTTGCGATTCAGCAGCGCATCCCCGGTGATGAGCAGCCCCTCATCTTTATGAAACAGGCCGATTTGCCCCGGACTGTGCCCCGGCAAATAGACGACGGTGAAGCCCTCGGGCGTTTTCTGCTTGTCCAACAACAATGTTTGCACCTCATCGACAAATGGCTTATAAACGCCCTGAACCGCTTTATTGCCCAGTTGCAAAATCCGCCCGGCCAGCGAGCGCCGAACCGGCAAGGGGCGCTTGCCGGTGATAAATGAGGCTTCAACTGCGTGACAGGCGATGGCCGCGTCCGAAAACGTCGTCAGTCCCTTTAATCCGCCGATGTGATCCAGATCGGCATGGGTGATGATGATGCGCTGGATGTCAGCGGGCTGCACGCCCGCGGCCTTGAGCTCATCCAGCAGCTTGTTGAAGGTCCAGGGATAGCCGGTGTCGATCAGTGTGGGGCCGCCAGGTCCGGTCCACAAAAAGACGTTGACGCTGCTCAGTTCAATACGAATCAGATGGGGCGGGACTGCTTCCATGGGGCTCCTTGCTGGTGATTTCCTTGATGATCTTGATGCCGGCGCTGGCCCCGATGCGGGTGGCGCCCGCTTCGATCATGGCCCGGGCGTCGCGGGCGCTGCGGATGCCGCCCGATGCTTTGACGCCCATATCGCTCCCCACCACCCGGCGCATCAGGGCCACATCTTCGGCCGTGGCGCCTTTGCTGGCAAAGCCGGTGCTGGTCTTGACAAAATCGGCCCCCGCGGCCTTGGCAATGACGCAGGCCTCCACCTTCTCCTCTTCGGTTAGCAGCGCGGTTTCGATGATGACCTTGACGGTGAGTCCCTGCGCCGCAGCCACCACCCCCGCGATATCCTGCTCCACCAGCCTGAAATTTCGGCTCTTGAGCGCCCCGATGTTGATGACCATATCGAATTCGGATGCGCCTGCGGCCAGCGCCTGATGCGTTTCATAGGCCTTGACGTCGGGCAGGGTGGCGCCCAGGGGGAAGCCGATGACCGTGGCCACCATCGGTTTGGCGCCCGCCAGCAATTGACTGGCCAGGGGGACCCAGGTGGGATTGACGCACACCGACGCGAAACCGAATGCGATGGCTTCGGAGCAAAGCTGCCGGATCTGCTGCTCGGTGGCCTCAGGTTTGAGCAAGGTGTGATCGATATATCCGGCGATGTCGGTGGGGATGTAATCGACGCCCAGTTTCGAGCTGAGGCGGCTGGCCCCCAGCGCGATCATTTCCCGGGCGACATCGGGATGATGGCTGATGCAATGGCCATCGCAGGCTTTGCCGCAGATGGTGCAGAAATGCTGGTCCGGCTGTTGCGAGATGACCGAGACCACTTCCCTGGTGATGAGGGTGGTCAGGCGTTCGATGTCATATTGCTGGGCCACAGGAAATCTCCTTGCTTTAGCAATTGGCTTTGCTGAAACGTTGTTCGATGGCGGTGATTTTGGCTACGCGGCGGGCGTGACGGCCCTCGC
>JALSPL010000566.1 GCA_026985975.1 Anaerolineae bacterium
CGATCACAGCCAGCAGCTCAGAGCCGACGCCCTGTTGGCCGCAGCCGACGCCTATCTGGCCGACCAGGATGTCATGGCTGCGGTCAAGGCTTACGCCCGGGCGTTGGACGTCGCCCCGGATCTGGCGACGGCGCTGCGGGCCCGAGAAGGCATTGCAGCAGCGCATTTGCTGGACCGGCAACCCGACGCCGCCATCGAGCAATATCAGGCCATTCTTGCTGTGGCCAAAGCGCCCGCCTATCGAGCCGAAATAGCTTATCGGCTGGGGATGGCGTTGCTGGACTCGGGCAAGCCCGCAGACGCCTGGCGCAGCTTTCATCGGGCCATGGCCGAGGACAAAACAAGCTGGTACGCTTATCAGGCGCTGATCCAACTGGTGGACGCAGAACAGCCGGTGGCTCCCCGCCTGCGGGCCGAGGTGGATGTGAACGCCGGAGCCTATTACCCCGCCATCGCCATTCTCACCCAACTGCTGATGGAAAATCCGGATGACGCCGGCGCGTTGCAGGCGCTGCTGGCCCGGGCCTACGAGGGCGTCGGGGATGATGCGGCGGCGGCGGAGGCCTGGCGTCAGGCGCTGACCGCGGCGGATGCAGAGACGAAAAATCGAGCATGGCTGGGGCTGGGGCGCAGTCTGTGGCGGCGGGGTCTGCGAGAAGACGCCCGCCTGGTCTATTTGCAGGCTGCCGAGCAGGCCACGGATGCGGATGTCGCGGCCACGGCGCTGTGGCAGGCCGCAGTCCTGGCCGGACAGGACAATGACAAATGGCTGCAAGCGGCAGATGACTTCATGCGTCTGGCCCGACATTTTCCCGATAGCGATTACGCGGATCAGGCCGGTTTTCGGGCGGGCCTCATCCACTATCGGTTGGGAGACGCCGAGACGGCGCGGGCGCTGTGGACGGAGCACGCGGCCGCTGGCGACAGTCCCTGGCGGGCGGCCGCCCATTACTGGCTGGGAAAGCTGCTCCGACAGACGGACGGCGAGGAGGCGGCCCTGGCCCATTGGCGGGAGACCGCGCGGCGTTGGGGTGAAGATGATTTTTACGGCGTCCGCGCCCGCCAGCAATTGCAGGCCGCAGGCGTCGCCTATGCGGTCGCGCCCACACCCGCATCCCGGCAGGCGGATGGCTTGGCCGAGGCGACGGCCTGGGTCGCGAAGCTGGCCGGAAAAGACATGACCGCCTTGCAGCAGACGCCGCCCGAATTCGCCCGCATCGCCGAACTGCACCGCGTGGGCGAGGAGCGCAAAGCGCATCGCGAGCTGGAAACCCTGCGCCGGGCCTGGAAAAATGCTCCCATCGAGTTGCTGCAAACCGCGCTTTTCGCCCGGGATCTGGGCTATTACGACATCGCCATCCGCGCCGCCTCGCAATTGGTGATCAACTCGAAACAGCCGTTGACGGCGGCGCCTCGCACTGTGCAGGAGCTGGTTTACCCGCTTTATTATCGGGATTTGATGTTGGATTCGGCCCGGACGTTTGATCTGGACCCCGCCCTGTTTTATGCGCTCATCCGTCAGGAGTCCCTGTTCTGGGCGCCCGCGGCCAGCGCGGCCGGCGCCAAAGGTCTGGCCCAGATTATGCCCGCCACCGGCCAAGCCGCGGCCCGACAACTGGCCTTGGATGATTTCACGCTTTCCGATCTGCTGCGCCCTCGCATCAGCGTTTATATGGGCGCATACATCCTCAGCGAGGAGCTGCGACGCAGCGATGGCAATGTGTTTCGTGCGCTGGCGGCCTATAACGCCGGGCCCGGCAACGCCGCATTCTGGTGGGAGCTGGCCGCAGGCGACGCCGATCTCTTTGCCGAGCTCATCTCTTTCCGCGAAACCCAGCATTATGTGCGCACCATCACCATCCAGGCCCACCTCTACCGTCGACTCTATCCCGATTTACAATGAATGATCTTCACTTCATCAAACTGGGCGGCAGTCTCATTACCGATAAAAACAGGCCTCTCACGCCGCGTCCGCTGGTCATCCAGCGACTGGCCCGGGAGATCGCGGCCGCCCGCGCCGCTCTCCCTCATCGTCAATTCCTCATCTCTCATGGCAGCGGCAGCTACGGGCATGTTGTGGGCAAGCGTCATCGCACCCGCCAGGGCGTGGATGACGCCGCTGGATGGCAAGGTTTCGCCGAGACCGGTTACATCGCCGGCCAGCTCAACCGGCTGGTGTTGGCGGCCTTGTTGCGGGCGGGATTGCCTGTTATCAGTTTTCCGCCCTCATCGCTGGCAACCTGCCAAAACGGGCGCATCGTGCGATTTCGCAGCGACCCCATCCGCACCGCCCTGGAACGCGACCTCATTCCCCTGGTGTTTGGCGATGTAGCCTTCGATGAAACCCGGGGTGGAACCATCGTCTCCACCGAAGAAGCGCTGGCGGCGTTGGCTCAGGACCTGACGCCCATCCGTCTCACCCTGGCGGGCATAGTGGATGGCGTCTTCGATGCCGATCCCCTGCGCCATCCCCGGGCCCGGCGCATCCCGCATCTGCGCCTGGACGAGCTGGCGGCGCTGGAGGAGGCGCTGGGCAGCTCTCATGGCGTGGACGTCACCGGGGGCATGGCGGGCAAAGTCCGGGAAATGGCCGCGCTCATCCGTCAGAATCCGGGCCTGCGCGTGCATCTCATCTCGGGCGAAATCCCCGGACATCTCTTGCGGCATCTGCAAAACCCCGATGCGCCTTTGGGCTCAACCCTGAGCATCTGATATGATGGACGACGCGAAGCGTTTTCGATTTTCTTTCCCATTCCTGGACGCGTAAATGATGACCGATGTCCCCGATTTGACCGACCTCACCTTTGAACAGGCCCTGACGCAATTGCAAAAGCTGGTGGATGAATTGGAGAACGGCGACGGCAGCCTGGAAGAAAGCCTGGCCCGTTATGAGCAAGGCGTGAAACTGGCCGCCTATTGCAATGCGTTGCTGGATAAAGCCGAACTGCGGGTGCAGGAGCTGCTGCCGGACGGCGCGGAGAAAGCTTTCAGCGGGCCTTTGGACAGCCGCTCCTGAATGCGATCAGCGGCCGGGGACGGGCAGATAAGCATGTTGGCGTCCACCGTTTTTCGCAGGAATACGCAGCCATCGCCCCACCCGCAGTCGCTGCGCTCCGTCCAGATGATTTATCGCCAGCAGTTGATTTTGGGTTACGCCGCATCGCCGGGCGATGGCGTGCAGCGTGTCTCCCCGTCGCACTCGATAGGCGACGTCGCACGAACCGTCGGCGACTGGCTTGCGAAGGGGGATCTTCAAGCGCTGTCCGGGGTGAAGCCGGGCCGAGCGGAGATGATTGATTCGCCGGATCGCACGCGGGGATGTGTGAAAGCGCCGGGCGATATGGGCCAACGTATCCCCACTTTTCACCGCGTACGTCTGATAGGCCCGCGTCGATTTTCCTCCACCGGCCAACGCTATCTGGCCGGGAAAGAGGACGATTAGCGCCGCCAGGATGATGACAGCCAAAAGAAGTTTCTGAAGACGTTGCACAATCGTTTCGGGGGATGCACCATGCTGTCACCACAGAGCCGGGGGAAACCCTGAGGTGACAGCGCAGCGGGAAGAGGGAAATCTGCTCTCGGGAAATAATTTCTGACCCAGGTCATTTTAACATGCGGCTCCTCTGCGCTCCAAATTTTTATGTCGGGACGAAAAGGGTCAAAAAAGCTATCAGAAAATAGTAAAACGTCAGGGCCAGCAAGAGGATGATGGTCAAAATGTTTTTCTTCCGCGAAGGCGTCCCGATTGCCAGCAGGAGCAGCGCCATGCCGATTCCCCATTCATCGATTCCCGCCTGACGCATTTTGGGATCGCCTGAAAAAAGCTTCGTCTCACGCAAAGTCGCAAGGACGCAAAGGAAAATATCAGGGTTTCGCCAAGAAAATATGGCTGAAACCCCATCATTTTCGCTGTTTCCTCGACTGCCGTTGCTGATTCCGACCTTTTTTCAGGGGAGCCATTGTTGGAAATAAAAGGCTATTACTCGCCGGGGTCAGAGGATTTGTTCAGTTCGCCGCCCACATAAAACGCCATGTGCTGCAAGCGGGCCACCGGATCGATGTACTGCACTTTGACCCCGGGCGGGACTTTCAGGGTGATGGGGGCGTAATTGAGGATGCCGGAGACGCCCGCGGCCGCCAACCTGTCTGCGACAGCCTGCGCTGCACTCACCGGCACGGCGATGATGGCGATCTTGACATGGTTTTCGCTGATGACTTCTTCCAGTCGGCTTACATCCTGCACCAAAAGTCCCCCGACCATAGTTCCCACCTTTTGCTCATCGCTGTCGAATACGGCTACGATCTCAAAGCCGTTTTTGGAAAAACCGTGATAATTTGCCAGTGCATGCCCCAAATCGCCGGCGCCCACAAGGACCACGCGCCAGATTTTTTCAAGATGCAGAATGCGGCGCAACTGATCCCGCAAATAGATGACATCATAGCCTGCGCCATATTTTCCAAATCCCCCGAAATAAGAGAGATCTTTGCGAATTTGGGCCGCGCTGATGCCCAGCCTGTCACCCAGCTCCTGGGAATTTGTTGTACTCCTGTCCTCTTCTATCAGTTGATTCAGCATCCGCAGGTAAAGAGGCAGTCGTCCGACCACGATGTCAGGGGCCTTTCTTTTGGTCATAAGATGAACACTCCAGAATTGTCAACAATGCCAATAAAACAGGGGCTTCAGCTTATCATAAAAGGAAAGCTGAGACAACACGTCCCTCTCTCATCCTGTTTCTTCAGCCGGCGTCAGCAGCAAGAGGCGATAACCATCAGGATCGTTGAGTTCGAGATATCGCGCCCATCCTTCATCGACGGGCGATAAGACATCCAGACCTTGCTCCAGCAATTGTTGATAAAGCAGATCGATATCGGGCACGGCGATAGCCAGATACATGCTGGCGGGCCGGGGCTGGCCTGCGGCCAGATAGAGCGCGCTTTCCCCCAAATCGACCACGATGAATCCTGCGCCAGACTCCGAGACCGGCAATGCCAGGGTCTCGCCATAGAACGCTTGGGAGCGGGTGAGGTCGGCGACCTCCAACCACACGAATTGCAATACGGGTTGTGCGTTCGGGTGTGTCATAAAATCCTTTCCTGCTTGCCTCCCGGGGCAAAATATGGCATAATTTTGTTAGCACTCGCGATGGACGTCTGCTAAAGCAATCGAAGTGCAAACCGCCCGGCATCGATTGGGCCGGATTACGGCAAACATTGTACGTCAAAACGGGCGAGGGCTCAAAGCCCGGCGGCCTGTAACGTTTTCCCTGTCTGACTGCATCTAACAAATCGCCAGCGACTCTTGGGCCGCTGGTTTATTATGTGACCACTCCAGCACACGTAAAAGGCAATAGCGCTATGACTGTTCAATTCAAGGAAAAAAGCCGCGCTGCAAAAAAGAAAAAGCAGCCCAAAGTTCTTATCTTCACCACTCCCACCTGCAGTTGGTGCAAACGGGCCATGAAGTATTTCCGGGCCCACAACATCAAATTCAAGCAGGTCGATGTTACGAAGGACCCTGCTGCAGCCCGCGATATGCAAAAGATGAGCGGCCAGATGGGCGTGCCGGTTATCAAAATCGGCAAAGACGTCATCGTCGGCTTCGATAAGCCCAAAATCGATAAATTGCTCGATATTCACTGAGTATGAAACCCCGGCCCTGTCAGAATCACACATGTTTCGGGGGCTGTTCTTATTCAACCAACAACTTTCACCCTATCCCAAATAACACAATGGAGTGATGATCATGAAAATCGAACCTCTTGGCGAACGCGTATTGATCAAGATTCTCAAGCAGGCGTCCCAGACCGAAAGCGGCATTTATCTGCCCGAGACCGCCAAAGAAAAACCGCAGGAAGGCGAAGTCGTGGCTCTTGGCCCCGAGGTCGACGAGGATGACGTGCCTCTTTCCGTCGGCGACACGGTGTTGTATCCCAAATACACCGGCACCGAGATCAAGATCGATGGCGAAGAGCATCTGATTATGGACGCCAGCGATATCCTGGCCAAGATCAACCGCTAAAGCGCCGCTTTTGTGGCAAATCCCGGTAAAAACGCCCGCGTTATCTGACGTGGGCGTTTTTTTTGTGTTATAATCAAACGGAAATCCGCCCGTATGCGCCACCTTTTATGCCGA
>JALSPL010000567.1 GCA_026985975.1 Anaerolineae bacterium
CTTATTCGAAAAATCCGCTGTCTGATGCTATGATTGTGACATATTGCGCCGAGTGTCCATGACGCTGATACGACGCTTGTCGCCTCACCCTTCATCTTCGAAAGTCAAAGGAGTTTTTCGTGACCAACCTGGTATTTGCCCCCATTCCTCAGCAGATGCGTTTCGCTGATGATGACTTCACCCTCACGCCCGGCCTTATCGCCGTCAATGCGTCCCAGCCGTGGGCGCTGAATTTCACTGCCCGGCAGTTACAGAAGACGGTCGCGGAGACCATGGGCGTGCATCTGGACATCGTGGCCGGGAATCCCGCCCCCGATCAGGCCCGCATCATCCTCAACGTGGCTGTCGGCGCCAGCCGTCATCCCCAGGGCTACGATCTTGCCATCGACAGCTCGGGCGTGAATATTGTGGCCAGCTCGCCCGCGGGCCTGTTCTACGGCGTGCAGACCTTGCGCCAGCTTCTGACTCAAACGGGAGCGAAGCTCCCCGGCCTGCGCATATCCGACTGGCCCGATTTTCCCAATCGCGGGGTCATGCTGGACATCAGCCGCGACCGCGTGCCCACTCAGGAGACTCTCTACGATCTCATCGACATGCTGGCCGCGCTGAAGATCAACCAGTTCCAGCTCTACACCGAACACACCTTCGCCTATCGCAATCATCAGGTCGTGTGGGAGCAGGCGTCGCCCATGACGGGCGAAGAGATTCTGGCTCTGGATGCGTATTGCCAAGAGCGATTCATCGAGCTGGTTCCCAACCAAAACACCTTCGGACACATGGGCCGCTGGCTCAAGCATGAGCCCTACGCGCATCTGGCCGAGATGCAGGGGCCGTGGATCACGCCCTGGGGCGAAACCCGCACCGAGCCCTTCACCATCGCCCCCACCGATGAAAGCCTGGCTTTGATCCGGGAACTGCTGAGCGAGTTGTTGCCCCATTTCAGCAGCCGCCAGGTGAATGTAGACGCGGACGAGACCTTTGATCTGGGCCAGGGGGCCAGCAAAGAGCGGGTGGAGAAGGAAGGCGTGGGCCGGGTGTATCTCGACTTCCTGCTGAAGATCTATCGCGAGGTGACCGCCCGCAATCACACCATGCAATTTTGGGGAGACATCATCGTGCAGCATCCCGACCTGGTGCCTGAACTCCCCCGCGACGCCATTGCCCTGGAATGGGGCTACGAGGCCAATCACGCTTTCGATGAGCATGGCGCGATTTTCGCGGCCTCGGGCGTGCCCTTCTACGTGTGCCCCGGCACATCCAGTTGGCGCACCCTGGCCGGACGCACCGATAACGCCCTGGGCAATCTGCGCAACGCCGCAGAAAATGGTCTCAAGCATGGGGCCATCGGCTATCTGAACACCGACTGGGGCGATAATGGCCATTGGCAGCCCCTGCCTGTCAGCTATCTCGGCTTTTTGGCGGGCGCGGCTGAATCGTGGAGCCACGAGGCCAGCGCCGATCTGGACTATCCCGCGGCCCTGGACAAATTCATCTTCCGGGATGAAGCGGGCGTGATGGGCAGGCTGGTCTACGACCTGGGCAATGCTTACCAATTGCTGGACCCGGATAGCTTCAATAGCAGTCTTTTCTTCAATGTATTGCAGCAGGATGCGGACAAATTGGCGGCCACGGGCGTGGGCCCGAGCCCGGGCTTCAGCCGGGAGCGATGCAACCAGGCGCTGGCCGCCATTGGCGACATCACCCGCACCCTGCCCGAAGCCCAAATGCAGCGCGAGGACGCCGACCTGCTCAAGCGGGAGTTCAGTTGGGTGGCGGGCATGTTGTGGCACGCCTGCCGCCGCATCGTATGGGTGAACAGCATTCACGCCGGCGAGGAGGATGTGGAATTGCGCCGCACCCTGGCCCAGGAAATCGATGAGCTCATCCGCGCCTACCGTGAGCTGTGGCGGGCCCGCAGCCGTCCCGGCGGTCTGGCCGACAGCGTGGCCCGGATGGAGAAATTGCGGGCGGAATATGAAGATTAGCCAGGCGTCATATTTCTCATGTCCAATCAACATCCTCTCAAGGTAATCATCCTGGCTGCGGGGGCCAAGCGCATCGCCGGTTCCGAGCTTCCGCTGGCGTTGCAGCCTCTGGGCGAGCGTCTCATCATCGATTACGTCGTCGATCTGGCCCGAGGCGTGGCCGCGCCCGAAGACATCCTCATCGTCGTTCCCGGCGACCACGATCTCATCCAGCAGCATCTGGGCCCGGACTACACGTACGTGGTGCAGGAGGCGGCCCGGGGCACAGCCCATGCGGTGTTGCAAAGCAAAGCGCTGTTGGCCGATTTTGCGGGCGATCTCCTCATCCTCTATGGCGACACCCCGCTCTTCTGCCGCAGTTCCATCCTGGGCCTCATCAATCGTCATCGCTTGAAGGCCGCGCGGCTGACGCTGCTGAGCGCTGTGGTGGATCATCCCCTGCCCTACGGGCGCATCATCCGCGACGCGTCGGGGAGGATCGTGGATGTCATCGAGGAGGCGGACGCCTCGCCCGCGGTGCGGGACATCCTGGAGCTGAACGTGGGGGCTTACGTCATCGCCGCCCGAGACCTGTTCCCCGTGCTGGAAAGCCTTTCTCCCTCGCCCGTGGATGGCGAGTATCGCCTCACCGACTCGGTGCATCAGCTCATTCGCTCGGGCGCCGAGGTGGAGAGCTATCGCATCTACGATGAGGATGAAATCCGGGGCGTGAATGATCTGGCAGACCTGGAGCAGGCGGAATTCATTCTGAAAAAACGACTATTTCAGCCCCGCCGTCAGAAATCGGAGGACATAATCAAGTTTGGCACGGGCGGCTGGCGAGCGGTCATCGCCGAGGGCTTCACCATGCGCAATGTGCGGCGGCTGTGTCAGGCCCTGGCCAACGAGATCACCCGCCGCGGGGTCGAGAGTCGAGGCGTGCTCATCGGCTATGACCGCCGTTTTCTCTCAGACCGGGCGGGGGCTGTGGCGGCCGAGGTCTTTGCGGGCAACAACATCCCCGCTATTCTCCTGCCCGAAGATGCACCCACGCCCCTCATCACCTACGCTACGGCGCTGGAGGATGCAGCCTACGGCCTGGCCTTCACCGCCAGCCACAATCCGCCCGAATGGAACGGCATCAAGGTCTTCCACGGCGACGGCTCATTGCTGCTGGATGAT
This sequence comes from Anaerolineae bacterium, assembly GCA_026985975.1. Taxonomy (GTDB): domain Bacteria; phylum Chloroflexota; class Anaerolineae; order J102; family J102; genus M2005. The sequence continues at coordinate 3,147 of JALSPL010000567.1, forward strand.
GAGACTTCGCGGCTATCGGCCGAGGCCAATGCGCTCACCGGCCCGGAGGTGGTGACGCTGCCCCTGGATATCGCACTGCGCTCGGGCGTGGTGCAGCGGCGGGATTACACCAACGAGTATGTGGATGCGGTGGAGGCGTTCATCGATCTGTCGGCGATTCGCGCTGCGGGCCTGCGGGTGATGGTGGACCCCATGTACGGCGTGGGCGATCTCACCCTGGGCATCATCCTCACCGACGCCCGCTGCCGGGTTTCTTTCATCCACGAACGCCGTAATCCCCTCTTTGGCGGGCGTTCCCCCGCCCCCAATCTGGAAGCGCTGCGTCTGCTCAGCGCGTTGGTGCGGGAAGGTGGTTATGATCTGGGTCTGGCCATGGATGGCGACGCAGATCGCATCGCCATCGTGGATGAGCAGGGGCGCTACATCCATGTCAATGATGTGCTTTTGCTGCTTTACTGGTATCTGCACGAGATCAAGGGCGAGAAAGGGGGCGTGGTGCGTAATCTGGCCACCACCCATCTTTTGGATCGCCTGGCCCGGCATTTCGGCGAGCCCGCCATCGAGACGCCGGTGGGCTTCAAGTGGATTGCGGCGGGCATGATCCAGCATCAGGCGCTGCTGGGGGGCGAATCCAGCGGCGGGTTGACCATCCGCGGGCATATTTTGGGCAAGGATGGCATTTTCGCTTCGGCCCTGGTGGTGGAGATGCTGGCCAAGACGGGCGCCACCATCTCGCAGTTGCAGGAGCGCATTTGGGCCATCACCGGGCGGCTGTACATGGTGGAGGACAATATCCCGGCCACGCCCGAGATGCGAGTGGTGGTGCCCAGGCGCCTGCAGCAAGCTCTGGATGCGGGCGAACTGCCCTTGCCTGCGGTGCGCATTTCCGATATGGACGGCGTGAAAATCTATTTTGAGGATGATCAGTGGGCGCTGCTGCGCTTTTCGGGCACGGAGCCGGTGCTGCGCATCTTCGCCGAGGCGGCCACGCCCGAGCAGGCCCGGGCGTTGGTGGATTGGCTCAAACAATTTGCCAGGGGATGAACCTCTGGGGGCATGATGCACCCGGGCAGCGTCGCCCGAGGCTGGAAGCCGCGGACTGCCATTGCCAAGCCCGGTGGGCCAGGCCCGAAGGGCCTTTGCATCGGTAGCCCAGAGGTTCTCCTCCGGGCGATGGCGCATGACCGCTACCAACTCATTTAGGGCGCCCCTATCTTATTTGGGTGCGTCCTATTCCAGTTGGAGGCTAACGTCTGCCGCCTCCGCCTGGGGCTGATAGACCCAGGCTCAGGTGCGACGCACTTCCGAAGTGCGTCGCACCTCGCTAAAGCGCCTTACTCAAATGCAACGTATCGCCGCTACTGAACACTGTGAACTGCTTACTGCTTACTGCTTACTGCTTACTGCTTACTGGATACTGCACTTATGATGTCGGACAAAGACGCAAGAACGCCTCCAACTCGTTTAGGACGCACCTATCTTATTTTAGCAGCCTGACAAATCCTGCTTGCTCGAAATGATGATCCGATGTCAACGCCCACCAAAGGCCTGCCCGTTTCATAGCCATAAAACTGGCGCAATCGACCAAGCTCCATCGCTTATCAGGACGGGCTTTGCATAGTTCCCAGGCGGCCTCATCCATCTCCGGGTCGACGTGAATCGTTCTCACCCATTCAGCATTGCGCACTGCATCAATCCAGGCAATCTGCGCCCGACGAGATATATGGAATCGGACGATCATCAGGGCCGCTAACTCTGTTATGACATAGTTCGTGGTATATACTTCCCCCCGCTGTCTGGTCTCTAGCAGTACGTTGCGAGCTGTTTGATGTTGGGGCTGGCTGCGCACAAAAAAGCCGCCCATCCCGAAGTATCGACAAAAACTTTATGGTTGTTCATCATCCCTGTTATGAAATTCTTGCCAGATAACCTCGCCAATGTAATCATCCAGTTTATCACCCAGGTTGAGGGGTTCATCCAGAACAATCGCCCCTGCTAGTTGCAGCAGGGGGTCTTGCGTGAGGCTTACGTCTTCTTCCAAATCCGCAGCGGACATAATTTCATCCAGCCAGGCTCTTGCTTTTCTGTTCAAATCCTGGAATTCATCGCTGGTCAGGCCGCTGAAGAGAATTTCAGATCGAGGCTCATTTAGCGCTTTGTCTTGATCTTGCAGTGGATGTTCCGTCATAGCATATTGGCGCCATGTCTGTTTATCTGGCATACCGCTTTTTGCCACCTGATAGATGGGTGGGGCCTCGCGCAAGGTTTGGGTGTGCAGCAACTCCGCCACCGCCTGGCGCGGCACGCGCACGTTGCGCCCGATGCGCACCGCGTCCAGCCGTCCGCTCTTGATGTAGCGGCGGATGGTGCTTTCGCTCAATTGCAACTGTTCAGCGACCTGTTTGATGGTGAGGTATTGGTCATTCATCATGAATTTCCCCCGTTATTGCGGCGGCGGAGAATCGCCTCTTACAGTCCACAGAAAATGCAGCGTGTCGATAATGTGGACATGCCGATAGAACCCGCCCAGCGCATCGAAGTGCCGGTCATTGGTGACCAGAAAATCCGCGTAGGACTGTATGGCGCAGGCAATCATGACATCGTCATCGGGATCATCAGGGATAATGCGCGGGATATGCTGGATGTCCAGGTGGTGCGACCCAGCCAGGAGTTCGATGTCGGCGATGAGACGGATGATAAGGTGTTCGGGGATATGAAATTGTAATAATTTGGCGATGAGTTCATTCATTTGAGCTTCACAGACGATCAGAATGAACGCTTGATTTCGCCAACGCCCCAACAATTCTTTTGCCGGACTACGTTGACTTTTGCTCAAAAGGGCCGAAATAAAGACATTGGTATCAAGAACAGCCCTGATTCGTTCAATCACCCTGCCAGTCTCCATCGATAGCCGCGCCAGCGATGACAGCTTCTGTGAAAATTTGATCCATGACTTCTTCCAGATCGCGCCATAAATTTTCTTG
>JALSPL010000568.1 GCA_026985975.1 Anaerolineae bacterium
TGTACAGCATCAAAAGCGTCGTGATGGCGTAAAACAGCCACCAGCGCGTCCGATTTCTTTTCCATGCTTCCCCAAATATCTCGACGTTGAGCAAAACCAGAAAGACAAACAACGCATAAAAGCGGACTTCCTGAGAATAAAACAGGTGCATGGGGTTGACGGCCAAAAGCAGCGCCGCTAACCATCCCGCCTCCTGAGAGAAAAAGCGCTTTCCCAGCCTGTAAACCCAATAAACTGCCAAAACGCCCCATAGAGCTGCTGGCAGGCGCAAGGAAAAATCAGAATGTGCGCCCAAAAGCAGCGTGGTTTTGGTAATAAGATAATCCAGCGGCGCCGCCCCATGATGCCGTTCCACTCCCTGCCAAAATTGTGGAAAAGGCAGCCCAGCAACCAGCACCTGACCGATTTCGTCGATCCACAAGCTAGGATAACCCAATCGAAACAAACGCAGGCCGGTTGCAACAAGAAGGATCAGGGCCAATAGCAGGCGGTTAAGCCAGATAAAAGGAACAGAGACGGCGTTTTTCATTGGGGTGCGTACTAAATGAGTTGGAAGCGTTCATGCGCCTTGGTAGGCGACTATAAATTACTTCCCTTTCTTGCCGCAGGACAGCCCCCTCAATCCTCTCGCAAGCGGGGGGAAGATTGCCAGAAAGCGCAGAGGGAAAGGCGACGGAAAGTTTTGGCTGCCCGAAAACTGCCTCCCCCGCTCGCGGGGGAGGCAGAATGGGGGCCTGCGGCGACAATCGCCAAGATTTGATGAAAACGGGAAGTTGTTTTTAGACGGTCACTTAGATATTTTGCAATGAGCTTGCTATTGTTGCAATCAGGCGAAAATCCAGCCATGTTGAAGCACGCGCTCAAGACCGTCCCATTCAGATTTTTGGGGCGGATGCTGACGAGGATCTTCCAGACCAACCTCTTCCAACAGATAATTCATGCGCCCGTAGTTACACGGAGCGCATGTAATAACGAGGTTGTCGAGATCATTATTTCCACCACGCGCGTGGGGAATGATATGGTCATATTGAACCCACATCGCCTGGAATGCTGCATGTTGTTCGATATTTTTTGCTCCCCACGGAAGCGCTTCAGGAAATTGCTTGTGCAAAAAGGCTCTTACTTCTTTCCGAATCACCGGAATTCCGCAAAAACGACAATGAAATCCATCTCGCTGAAGCAGTAACTTCTGTTGTTGTTTTGTTGGCATACGGTTAGTGGACCGTTGATTTTTTGGCAAATACGGTTTTTCGTCAGAAATTTGCCGTACATGCACATACGGACTGGACTTTCCCCAGATTGACTCCGTCCATGCGCGAATTTCCTGCATATCAGCCAGATGGATTAGCTCCTCCGCTAAAATAAGATCACCTGCCAGAAATGCATTTGCGGCCCGATCCAATAGCTCGGCAGCTTTGAATATCTCAGAAATAGGATCACGAAAACACCTACGTTTTTCTAGATACATAAGTCACGTCCTTATTGGAAAATCAATTTGGTTGAAACGTACGCCTTTAACTTATCACGGGCGGTTGCAAAATACAAAAGGCTTGGAAGATGCTCTCCTCCAAGCCTTGAGTCAATTTCATGTTCCGGATATTATTGGAGAGGTCTAAACACGTTTCACGCCCAAGACGATGGACTTGCCGTCGATCTTGTGGGTCTCAGCGTGTGCGTCCGCGGGGGCTTCGCCCGGAAGCAGTTCGTCGCTCAGGGTTTCGGCCCGAATGTAGGCGCCCCAGGCGCTCATTACCTGGGCCAGCTCCTCATCTTCGGTTTGCCACCAGACGCGAATGTGATCGGCGATGTCGAAATCCGCGTTCTTGCGCATGTTCTGGATGCGACGCACCACTTCTCGGGCCAGGCCCTCGGCCCGCAGTTCGGGGCTGAGCTCGGTGTCCACGCCCACGGTGATGACTTTGTCAGCGGCCACGGCCAGGCCCGCCGCGGGCAGGGTCTGCACCAGCACCTCGTCCGGGCCCAGTTCGATGCTCTGGCCCGCCACCTCCAGCATGATGGGAGCGCCCGCGTTCACCTGGGCCACCACCTGCTCCGGCGGCAACGCGGCCAGCGCCGCCCGCACCTGCGGGAACAGCTTGCCGAATTTGGGGCCCAGCAGACGATTGTTGGGCAGAATGCGGTAGGAAACCAGCTTTTCGGGGTCATCCACGAATTCGATGGCCTTGACATTGAGCTCATCCTGCACGATCTCCAGCAGCTCGGACGAGAGATCGGCCCGACCTTCGCCCACATGCACCAGAAGCTTGCTCAGGGGCTGACGCACCCGCAGATTGGCGTTGCTGCGCGCGGCCAGGCCCAGACTGGTGATGCGGCGGGCCAGGGCCATCTGCTCCAGCAGGCTCTGGTCGATGATGCTTTCGTCGGCTTCGGGCCAATCGGTGTGATGCACGCTCTCATACGCGTTGGCAAAAATGCTTCGCACCAGGTTCTGATACATCACCTCGGTGACGAAGGGGGTGAAGGGGGCCAGCAGGCGCATGAATTTTACCATGAGATGGTAGAGCGTGGCGTAGGCGTCCTGCTTGTCCTGATCATGCTCGCCCTTCCAGAAGCGGCGGCGGCTGCGGCGCACATACCAGTTGGTGAGATCGTCCAGCAGGGCCTCGATGGCCAGGGTGGCGGTGTAGGCGTCGGAATTTTCCAGAGCCACGGTGGTGCGGGCGGTCACATCGTTGAGTCGGGCCAGGATCCAGCGATCCAGGGGATTGCTGACCGCAGGGGTCGGGCCTTCGGGCGTGGCGGGATCGAAGCCAGCGCTGGCGGGCGTCCAGCCATCCAGGTTGGCGTAGGTGACCAGGAAGTTGTAGACGTTCCACAGAGGGATAAGGAAACGGCGGCGCACTTCATCGGCCCGACCATAGCCGAAGCGCAGGTTGTTTTCGGGCTTGTGATTGCAATAGAGCCAGCGCATCACATCCACGCCCATCTTGTCCGCGGCTTCGTTGAATTCGATGGCGTTGCCCCAGCTTTTGTGCATCTCCCGGCCATCTTCGGCCAGCAGGGTGGCGTAGCCAAAGACCTGTTTGGTGGGGTTCGAGCGATCGATGACGGTGGCCATGGCCAGCAGGCTGTAGAACCAGTTGCGGAACTGGCCCGGGAAGCTCTCGCTGATCCAATCAGCAGGATACCATTCCCGCCAGTAGTCGGGATTGGTGCGATATTGCAGGGTGCTGAAGGAGACGATGCCCGCATCCAGCCAGGGATTGCCCACATCGGGGATGCGGTGCATGTCGCCGCCGCATTTGTCGCACTTGAGCACGATGTTATCCACGTAGGGGCGATGGGGGGTGTGGCCGTCGAATTCCTCCCAGCCGGACACAGCCCGTTCTTTCAGTTCATGCTCGTCGCCGACCACGTGATAGTGGCCGCAATCTTCGCACACCCAGAAGGGCAGCGCCAACCCCCAATAGCGCTTTTTGGAGATCATCCAGTCGTGCATGTTCAGCAGCCAGTCGATCTCCCGCTTGTAGCCGAATTCTGGAATCCAGCGGATGTTATCCACCACATCCATGATCTGGTAGCGCAGGCTGGCTTCTTTCTCCTCGGGCGTGACCTCCTCTCGCGGTTTGTCGTAGACCTCGCCCATGCTGATGAACCACTCATCCACCAGGCGGAAGACCAGCTCGGTGCCGCAGCGCCAGCAGGTGGGATAACGGTGGGTGTAGGGCGCGACCTGGTAGAGGACGCCCTTTTTCTCCAGATCGGCGAAAATATCTTCAGCCACATCGGCCACGAATTTGCCCGAAAGCCAGCCGAAACCTTCCACGAAGTGGCTTTCTTCATCTAATGGCGCAATGATGGGCAGATGGTGCTCTTTGCCCAGTTGGAAGTCTTCGGCGCCGCAGCCGGGCGCGATGTGCACAATGCCCGTGCCTTCAGCTTCGCCCACTTCATCCCAGGCGATGACGCGATGGGCCTCGCGGGCGCTATCGTGGGCGCCGGTCTCCACCTGCACCTGGGGATGCCAGCCGCCGGGGGCCTGGGCCGCGTCGGTCTCGTCGAAGGGCCCGTCGTAGGTCCAGCCCACCAGCTCCTCGCCCTTACGCTCCTCCAGCACCCGATAATCGCCTTGCAGCATGTGCAATGCGCCCTTTGAAAGCCAGATGCGTTTGCCCTGATTTTCCACCAGTGCATACGCGATCTCCGGGCCCACGGCCGCGGCCACGTTGCTGCTCAGCGTCCAGGGCGTGGTGGTCCACACCAGCAGATACTCGCCCGGGCGCTCCCGCAGGGGGAAGAGCAGGGTGACGCTGCGATGGGTTAGCTCCTGATAGCCGTCGGTAACGATCTCGTGCTGGCTGATGGCGGTGGCGCAGCGCGGGCACCAGGGCATCACATCCACGCCCCGGTAGAGCCAGCCTTTCTGCCAGACCTTTTTGAGGAAGGTCCAGATCATGTAGTTGTTCTCGTTGGAGAAGGTGAAATAGCTGCCGCCCAGCTCGGGCAGGCCCAGCCGTCCCACGATCTGCTCCACGGTGTCGGTGACCGGCCCCTGCGGGCCATCCACCGTGATGGTCTTGTCGGGCTCATCCAGGATGAGTTGGGCCAGAGAGCGCAGTTGGTCGGTGTCGTTCCAGTCCATCCAATAACCCAGGCGGATCGATTGCTCCGTCTGCACCGAGGCGTAGGTGAGCACCCGCGACTTGCAGCGCCGCACAAAGGGATCCAGGCCATGTTCTTCGATATCGCGCTTGCTGGCGTAGCCCAGCTCTTTCTCTACATTCACCTCCACCCACAGCCCCTGGCAATCGAAGCCATTTTGGTAGCGCAATTCGCGGCCGCGCATGGTCCAGTAGCGGTTGTAGAGGTCTTTGTAGGTGCGGCCCCAGCCGTGATGCACGCCCATGGGGTTGTTGGCGGTGATGGGGCCATCGATGAAGGACCAGTGGGGCTGGCCTTTGTGCAATGTTCGCAATTTATCAAAGGCCCGGGTTTCTTTCCAAAATCCCAGCACCTCATATTCCTGCTGGACGAAGTCCAGATTGGTGGGGACGGGTTTGAATGTCATGGTAATGAGTTCTCCTTCTGTGATATAATAAAGGTGGCTCGATGCACCGAATCATCGGCAAATCAAGCGCTCCAAAGGTTTTTCGATATGGATAAAGTGATGAACGTTAAACAAACATATGCCAAAGTGCATCTTTGGGAACAAAAAAGCGATAGTGATTACTGGCGATCGCAGCCATATGCAAAAAGGCTGGCAGCGTTAGAGTCATTACGTCGCGAGTATCATCAATGGCGATACCATGCTGAACCAAGACTTCAAAGAATTTATCGCATCGTTAAACGATAACGGCGTTCGCTACCTTGTGGTTGGCGGCTACGCAGTCGCCCTGCACGGATATCCACGCTATACGAAAGATATTGATATTTGGATAGAGATGACGCCGGACAACGCTCAAAACATCATCGGAGCGTTGGAACAATTTGGATTTGGCGCCCTGGGGCTACAGGCGGAAGATTTTCTTGCGCCAGACATGATCATTCAACTGGGATATCCGCCAGCGCGAATCGATTTGCTGACGACAGCGCCGGGCGTTACTTTCGAAACGTGCTACCAAACACGCGTTATCGTTGAAATCGATGACGTTTTGGTCAACTTTATCGATCTGGACAATCTCAAACGAAATAAACGGGCTTCCGGTCGTCTGCAAGACCTGGCAGATCTTGAAAATCTCGAATAGTAAAAGGCGGACCATCGTCGTTTAGCTCTGAGGCTCAAAGACCTCGGACTTCGGCCTGAAAATAAAAAACGCCTCCGTCCGCTCAGGGACGAAAGCGCTGTGCATTGACTTCCGCGGTGCCACCCTGGTTGACGGGACGTTTTTCGGCAACGCCCGCCCACTCTGGCGAGAGACCATCATCTCTCTGTGCAGGATAACGGGACACAAGCCCGGCCGCGTCTACTTGAGGAGGATGACTAATGATTAAGGATTAATGATTAAAGAGAGGAAAGCGCCTTTCAAACTTGGATCGACTGAAAAAAGCTTGATCTCACGCAAAGCTGCCAAGGCGCAAAGGAAAATATCATGGTTTTGCCAAGGCA
>JALSPL010000569.1 GCA_026985975.1 Anaerolineae bacterium
TTTGAGATGACCGAATACTACATGAAGAAGGATTTGTGATGGGGGCAATCACCTCATTTGTGCGAAAATTTGACGATGCTTCTGTTGGGTGAGCATCATCTTGGGCGGCGCGGGCCTTCATTCAGTCAGACTGTTGCAGCGCCAGGAGATCATCGCTCGCGTTGTTCTCACACATTTCCAACGGATTTCTTATCCTCTGTTGTTAGAGTAGGAGATGCAGCGTAGTGCTGAATTCATTGCTCAAGGAGGTTATGATGTTCAAAGTTGGTTCGCCTGTATACGCCACCGATGGTCGTGTCGGGACGTTGCAATATGTTGTTTTGAATCCCCACAGTCAGGAAGTCAGCGATCTGGTTGTGAAGTGTGATTTTTTTATTGGATCGCGGGTGATTCCTGCTCGTTATATCGATCATGTCGCGGATGACGGCGCTGTTCATCTTTCGGTGGACAAAGCTTTTGTGCGGCGCAATCGCGAATTCAAACAAGAGGAATTTATGCTGTCGGGCCCGGAGGTGACGCTGGCCCAACATACAGACGCCCGTCTGTTCTGGCAGGATGTTTATGGCGTGACCGTGGAGGAGTTGCCGCAGCCCGTGGCCCGTGTGCGCATTGACAGCGGCGTCGATGATGGCGAAGTGTTGGTCGGCAAGGGCTCGCGGGTTTTTACGGCGTTGGGCGAGCGCGTGGGCGTGGTCGATCATGTGGTCGTGGATAGGGACGCCCGCAAGTTGCTGTATCTGGTGGTGCGGCTGCCTGGCATCCGCCGCCGACGGGTGGTGGCGCCCGCCTCGCAGGTGAAGGAATGGCAGCATGACGCGGTGACGCTGGCGCTGGACAAAGAGGCGCTTTTCGCTTTGCCGCCCTATGTGCCCGCCAAACGCGATGACGTCCTGGCCCAACTGGTGCGTCAGACTATTGCTGCTCTGGGCGCGCCCATCGAAAACCTGAGCGTTTTTGTGGATGGCGGCCATGTGTTGCTGCGCGGCCACAGCCACTCGGTGGATGATCGCCGCCGCGTCGAGGCTGCCGCCCGCTCTGTTTCGGGCGTGATCAGCGTCACCAACGAGATCACCACCGATAAACATCTCGATGTGCAAGTGCAGCAGCGCTTGCTGGATGATCCTGTTGCCAGCAACTATGCGGTGGATGTCATCGTCAAAAACCGCATCGCCACCCTCATCGGCAAAGTTCCCAGTCCGGCAGTGAAGGATGTGATTCTGGAGATTGTGCGCAACACGCCGGGCATCGTCTCGGTTATCGATGAGATGACGATAGATGCCGAGGCGTTTAGGGAAGAATGGTCGCCAGAAAGCTACCTCGACGCATTGCGAGTCGTTCCCGCCACTCAGGAACCCTGACGCCCCATCCCGTCCTGTCGTTTTCCTTCCAGCCGCTCCAGCCGGTGAGTGAGTTCAGCCAGAATCTCCCGGCGACGATACGCCTGCGTCCATGTTTCCGCCCGGGTCATGGCTTCCAACGTCCACGCCCGGGCTTTTTCGATGTCGCCGGTATGCCATTCATGATACTTGGCCAACTCCACCAGCGCCTCCACATCGTCGGGGCGATTCATCCCGGCCAGGGCCTCCCACCAGACCGCCGCCTCTTGTCGTCGTTCCTGACGTTTCAGCAATAGCGCCAACTCGCGCAGGGTCTGGGCCCGATGCGCCGGCGGCTGCGGCGCGTCCAGCGCCCGCCGATAGGCCCGTTCAGCGCCTTCTACATCGCCCGCCCGCTGCCATGTCCGCCCCAGCGCCAGCCAATCCTGCGGATGCGGCGCCATCATGCCCGCCAGCGTGGCCGCGATGACATGCGCCAGCGGAACCATGCTGACGATGTCCTCCAGATTGTGATACAGCACCGCCGTCATCTCCCCGACATTGTCCTGGTTTCGGGCGAAGCTGAACCACAGACTCGGGATCATATACGAGGGGACGTCGAGGCCGCTGCGCTGATAATCCAGGATGCGGCGTTCGAGATTGCCGAAGTTGCACGCGCCCAGCCGCGGCCGCCACAGCCTGCGGGCGGGATGCAGCAGATCGACGTGCGGCTGCTCATCGGGCGGTTGGACGCCGCTGAGAATGAAGCGGGAGCGCAGCAGCGGCCAGTCGAAGGCGCGTCCGTTGAAAGTGATCAGCCCGCCCCGTTGGGCCACGAACCGGGCCAGATCGGGCAGATAGGCCCGTTCCTCCGCCGGATTGCGGGCGAAATACTGGCGCACCACATAGGCGTCCCCCTCGAATGTTCCCACGCCGGTGAGAAAGACGATGGTTCCGGCCCCGCCCGCCAGGCCCGAGGTCTCGGTGTCCAGAAACACGGCCCGTCGGAAATCGAAACCGGGGCTTTCGGCCAGCAAACCGGCGGCGGCGGCGGGCAGCGCCAGCAGATCGCCCAGGCATATTCGTCCCTGCTGATGTGCGAGGGGATAGCGCACGGTGCGCAACAGATAGGAGCCCAACTTCCCGGCCCTCTCCTCCATCCCCGGCAGTTCGGTGAGATCGGTCGCGCCCGCGGGCGCATCATGCGCAGGCGCGGGGACGGCGGGGGGCGAGCTTTGCTCGGACGGCGGAGGTTCGGGCCCGCGCGGACGCTGGCGGCGGCGCAGACGTCCCGCTTTGCGCAAACGCTGCAATCGGGCCTGAATGTCGTCGGTCATGTCGTTGGGCCGTCCTCTGGCGCGGGAGCGGTTTTCAGCGTTTCCCACGCCGCCTTCAGTTTTTCCAACTCGGCCGGATTTGTGGGAATGTGGCCATATTCGTAGGCGTTATAGAGATCGGTAATGTGGCGCAGGGCCGCTTCCTGGCCCGGAAAAGCCTGCATCAGATGGGGGAGATAGTCGTTGGGCGTCCAGGAAGCATCGCGAGGGAAGCCCCGTTCGGCGGCCAGTTTTTGCACATTGGCATAGATGTAGCGGATAGAGACGGCGGTGTAGAAACGCCTGCCAACGCCGAATTGTCCCATCATGTCCGCCAGGTCTTTCAATCGGCCAAAGCCGCGACGCAGAGCGTTCATCAATCCCTGGCCCTCCAGACTTTCGACCCGGGTGTGTTCTTCATCGATGATGACCAGCTTACGGGTTTGTCGGCGTTTGACCAGCCAAAAAACCAGAATGAAAAGGATGATGAGGGCAATGGTGATGGGCAGAATGTAATGGAAGAAGATGATGACCCAATCTGGCGGCGCATAGGTCGCTTCTTCCTTACCCATAATTTTGTCCGCCTCGGGGAAATTTTTTGTGAGATTGTTGAGCACTTCCTCACCGCCCTTGCCGCCAATAGCGCCTTTGATGAGGTTGACCAGCCATTCCAGCAGGGGATTGAGCAAACGCAGGAAAAAGAGGATGACTGTCTCGACATAGGGCGCCAACCAGCCCAGAACCGGGGTGAGTAAAAGCCACAAGACGCGAAAACCGGCCAGGCTCCATATTCGCCCGAACAGCCAGGCGATGCCTATCACAGCCAACGCGCTCAGTCCCACAACGCCCAGCCATCCCCGTTGGATGGGGGCGCGACCGTCACCGGTAGTGCTGGCTTTCTCCTCAGCCCGGCCCAGCGAAACGGCCAGTAATCCAAAGAAAAAGAAGACATATATGAAAAGCATCGCCGATTGGCCGCTGAGGGCGCGGAAAATCGAGGCTGTAAGCAGCAGGGCCAGCACGCCTTTACGGAAATCATAACCGATGATGAAGAAGTTGATCTCCCGCTGCAAAAAAGTGACGGCCCGCCACCACAAGAAGGCCAGCGTTCCCAGAATAATCCCCGCGCGCAGCGCTTTATCCCCCAGCGTGAACAGCTCGCCCAGCCAGCGCAGGCTCAGGGGCGGTTCATCGCCGAAGACGAAGACGCGCACCGCCAGGAGCCCCAGAAACAGCAGGGTGCCGGCCGTAATCAGCTCGAAAGCAGGCGAGGCGATGTCGCGTTGTTCCAGAAAATGGGCGATGATCATCATCCCCAGCATCACGGCCCACAGCCCCAGCAGGATCAGAACGGGCGGGGTGCGCCAGGTTTCCGGCAAAAAGATCATCACCAGCGGCGCGAACCACGCCATCTCCATGGCTGTCAGCGAGAAGAAGATGGCGTTCTGCACCCAGGGCAGGCCGCGGCGGGGTAGGAGAGATGTGGTCATGGAAATCAGTCAGTAGTCCAACCAATGCGATGAGTGGCTGCACGTTAATCAGGATAAAAACGAGCAGCCAATCTGGCGCGGGCAGCCGATTTCGTAAAACGTAATGCGTAATGCGTAAGGCGTAAGGTCTTCACGTTTTACGATTTACGGATTACGTGGTTGAGCGCCAGGCCAACGCTGGCTTTGAGAACGCCTCTGCAAACGACGCCAACGTTTATTTACGAAGCAGGGATGACGCCACTGCCTGGCGGATGGCGGCGTGTTGCATCTGCTCGGGCGTTAGCAGGGCTTCGGCGCCGCGTTCAGGGACGCCCAAGTCCAGTTCGTCCAGGGCGCCTTCGGGCACGCGGTAGATGATGATGTCTTCCAGCACGGCGGGCAGCGGGCCTTGCTCCAGGGTGATGAGGACGATGCGGCGGCCCGTGGCCTTCAGATCCAGCAATGTGGCCGCCAGGTCATCTGAAAGACTGGAGGAGATGACGACCAGGGTGGCGCCCCAGGGCAGATGAGGGCTTTCGGCGGCCAGCAAGCGATGAAAGCGGGCCGTGGCGAAGGGGGTGACTGCCGCCAGTAGCTCCAGGATGGTGGTGAGCTGATCGGGCGAGCGTCCGGGCAGGATTTTGAGGCTCTGATCGGAATGGGGGAGAGCGCCATTGACCAACAGGCCCGTAGGCCAGCGCTGCATCAGAGCGTAATAGCCGATGGAGGCGGCGATGCTCACCACTTTTTCCAGGTGCTCGGGGATGACGCCCATGTAGATTTTACTCACTGTCTGCACGTTCAGGCAGATCATGAGATTGATGTCGTTGGTGGGCTCCAACACCCGGGTTTGCAGGCGCTGGCGGCGGGCTGAGGCCTTCCAGTGCACCTTGCGAAAATCATCCTCGTGGCGATAGTCGCGAACGCCGACAGTGCGCAGGGGGTCTTCGAACATGAAACTGGGGGCGAGGCGGTCGCCGAAAGGTTCTTTGGCGGGAATGCCCAGACTGCTCAGCGGCACGATGCGGGGATAAACCACTAGCGTCTGCACAGACTCCAGGCGCCGGGCGCTGCGAAACATGCCGAAACCGTCGCCGGTCTCAACATCCACCGGGCCAAAAGTGTGAAAGCCGCGCGTCGTGGCCTTGAGATGGTAGCTGCGGGTGGCTCGATCGTACCATTTGACGGCCCAGAAATTGCTAAGCTCCCCCTTGCCGGTATCGCCCCGCACCAGCAGCGTGGTTTCTGCCACCGGCAGTTCTTTGGGGAAGACGTCGCTGGTGGTCACCCAGGGCAGGGGTAAAAATTTATGGTTGGATAGATGCACCCGGACCTCGATGTTCTCCCCCATGAACGCCCGTCGTTCTGAGAACTCGCGATGGTATTGCAGCCCGAAAAAGGCCATCCGATTCCACAGCCAACTGGCGACCACGATGGTCAGCAGAATGGCGGCCGCGGCCAGCAGTTCGGGGATGCGGAATATGAGCCCGAACAGGGTGATGAGCAGCGACATGGCGATCCAGGCTGCGTTGAATTGCTCCTGAATCGACGTATCGATGCGCCGTTTGCCATAACCAAAGTAATCCTTCAGGCGTCGCCATGAACCTTTCTCTTCTTTTTGGGCGGCGATCATTTCGGCCCGGGCTTCGCTGGCGTCGGGGCCGCGTATCTGGCGGCGGATGCTTTGCATGTCTTTATTCATTTTGCGACGGGGTGGACGCGGCTGGATCTTTTTGGGAAGAGGTTCCGGATCCGGGAGGCGGCGACTCGGCAAACAGCTCCAGGAAAACCTGCACCACATTCGGATCGAATTGGGCTCCGGCGTTCTTTTTCAACTCCTCGATGGCCTCAAGGTGTGAACGCATGGGTTTATAGACTCGCCGGTCGGTGATGGCTCCGTAGGCGTCGGCCACAGCCAGAATGCGGGCGCCGATAGGGATGTCCTCGCCCGCCAGGCCATCGGGATAGCCTTGGCCGTTATAGGCTTCGTGATGATGCCGCACGATTTTTGCTGCGTTGCGCAGCCAGGGCAGGGGCGAGAGGATGTTCTCGCCGATTTGGGGATGCTCGCGCATGAGTTTCCATTCTTCCTCGGTCAGCGGGCCGGGCTTCTTCAGCACCGCGTCCGGCACGCCGATCTTGCCGATGTCATGCAGGCGAGCGCCGAAGCGCAAATCATCGATTTCCTGCTCACTCAGCCCCATCGCCCGGGCGACGGTCGCGGTCATTTCTTCCAACCGTTGAGAATGGTCTGCTGTGTAAGCGTCCTTGGCGTCGCTGGCCAGCGCCAGAGAGAGCACTGCGTTGAGATAGGCTCCTTCCACCTCATGGAACAGGAAAACCCGGTGCAATGTCATCAACAGCAGTTCGGCGATGCTTTTGATGAGCCGCATTTCCGATTGGGTGCATTTTTGTCGATTCCGCTCTATGACCAATACGCCCAGGCGCTCATCTCCCTGAATCAGAGGGATGATCCAGGCGATCATGCCATTTTGTGTGAAAATCAGCGATTGCTCCTCGGGCGTCAGCGTTGGATCGTCTCGGGAGACCATAAAGCAACCTTCCTCTGCACTGACCGTCCGGGAGAATACAGGATAGGCGGCGATGTCTTGCACCCAGGCATGATGTCGACCGCGTCGGGAGCGGGGAACGCCATAGCTTCGGAGGCGCTGACTCGCCAGAATGATGTGGGGATGAATCGTATCTTCGATGGCGTCGATGATGGTTTCGGCGGTGACATCCAGCACATCGGCGATAACATTGAGAGAGGAGAACCGGCGGGAGAGGGAATAGAGGAGAGCGATCTCCTGCGCTCGTTTTCGTTCCTCTTTGATGGACAATTCATTGGCGATAGAAATGGCCAGGGCGTCGGCAATCTGCAAAAGAGACGGCAACTTCTCGGGCGTGAATTCGTTGATGTCGTAGCTCATGATGTTCAGCGTGCCCAGGATGTCATCGCGCATCTTCAGAGGTATGTTGATCCGGGAGCGATAGCCCGCCTGATACAGGATTTTCTCCAACGGGAACATGCGCTCTTCAGCCAGGTCGGGCGTGACGTGCATCTTTCCCTGCAGGATATCTTCGATAGCGGCGCTGGCGGCCACGGGGTTCCATTGCCCATCCAGCAACCCGCCGCCAGCATCGTAGATGACCGACAGGACGAATCGCGTCTGATCTTCATCGGGCAGCGCTATGCTGATTCTATCCGCCGCCACCAGCTTTCGAATGCCCGAAGCCAGTACGGCAAAACTCTTTCTCACCGACATGGTTTCGTTGAGCGATCGAACGATGCTGCTGACCACCTCCTGCTCCAGGGCGCGCCGATTGGCCTTTTCCATGGAGATGGCTTTTTCGATGGCAATGGTGGTCTGATTGGCGTAGATGGCGTGGATTTCTATCTCTTGCGGGGAAAGGTGCACATCGTCTGTGTAGATCATGAGAATGCCGCCGATGATGTCGGCGCCCCTCTTGAGCGGAAGCGCCACCGCCCGCGTCAATCCCTGCTCCCGCAATGTCTCGGGCAACTGATCTTGTTCGATGATCGTGATGGCGTTGATATCCGAGAGGAGCATAGACGCATTGTGGAACAGCTCATCCCCCTCCAAATCCGTCCTCTCCGCGCCATATCTGTCGATCCCGTAAGTCGTTTCCCGCCCCTCTTCAGCCAGTTGAATGATGACGGCATTGGCGGCTGACGCATTTTTTAGAGAACGCACTGCGGTCTGCACCGCCTCTTGCACGGCGTTGGCGTTGCTCAGGACCTGGCTGGCCTGATAAAGTCTGGTGGTCGCCTGCAACTGCGACGAAATCTCTTCCATCCTCTGCGCGTTCTCCATGGCCACAGCCAATTGATTGGCCGCAGTCTGAAGGGTGTCGAAATCTTCCTGATCGAAGGCGTCAACTTTGTTGTCTTCCACGACGATAGCGCCGAACAGGCGCTTCCGCGATTGAATGGGCGCAGCGATCTCGGATCGTATCTCGCTACCGGTCAGATAATAGTTTTCCTCCAGCAAAACATCGGGCCAATAATGCAGTTTGCGATCGTTGAGTGCGATCTCGATGAGCCCCATTCCTCGGGGGATGCGTTGTCCCACTCGCTGGCAATTTTTCCCCAGACAATCCATTATGATCCTTTCTCCGGTGCGCTTGTCCACCAACACCACATACACATACTCATACGCCAGCTTATCGTGCAGAAGTTTGGCGACTGCGTGGCACAACTCTGGCGTATCATTCAGCCTGGAAAGCTCAGCGCTGATCTGGTAGAGGACTTGTGAACGCTGGATTCTTTGATGCAGGCTTTCGATGAGACGGGCGTTGAACACCGCAGCGGCGGCCTGCGACGCCAGCAGAGAAAGCAGCCGCATGTCCTCTTCTGTGAATTTCCTGCCGTTTTCACAGGTCTCATACACCACCAGCACGCCGATCAACTCGCCGCCATGCAGCATCGGCACGGCCACGACGGCAGTCAGCATATATTCATCATATTTGTGCGATCGGTGTTCCCATTTGCCATAATTGTCGACTATCATGGGGCGTCGACTCAGCGCCACCCGCCCGGCCAGCCCTTCTCCAAAAGCCATGTCCTGGGCTATCCCCGCATTATCAGCCGCCACCGCCAACAGATGCCGTTTTCGATCATGTAGATAGACAATGCCATCAGAGGCGTCCAGAATGCTGGTCGCCTTGACCACGATTTTTTTCAGCAGCATATCGATACCCTGCGCCGTCATCAGCTCGCGCGACACCTCTTGCAACACCTCCAGGTGCGAGACTTTCTTCTGCAAATCGCGATAAAGGCGAGCGTTCTTGATGGCGATTGCCGCCTGCCCGGCCAGCGTTTGCAAAAATTCGATCTCCTCCTCGGTGTACTTTCGGAAATAGCGGGTGACGATATCCAGGGCGCCGATGACCTCGCCATCGGCGATGAGCGGAACGCCGAGATAGGAGACAATCTGGTCGATACGGCTGCTTTCGGTGACTTTCCAGCGATCGTCCTGGCTGACGTAGGGGATGTAAAGCGTTTTCTTGTGCAAGACAATCCATCCCGCGGCGCCCTCACCGATATCGAACGCGATGTTTTTTTGCGTCTCTGAATCGTAGGAGCCCCTGACCTCCGCCGGTAAGATCTTCCCTGTCTGCTTGTCGACAAGGAACATCACGCTCATATCGCACTGGAGATTATTGATGACATGCGAGAGCAGGATGTCGATTTGATGATCCAGGTCCAACGTCGATGAAATCGCGTCGTCGATTTTTTGGAGCGCTTCGATTCTCCTGAGACGGCTTTGCGCCTGCTCCAGCAGTCGCGCCTTTTCGATGGCTACGGCCAGATGTGCGGCGATGCTTGTCGCCAATTCCACTTCCTGTTGCGAGAAGTAATGAGGCGACTCGTATCCGGCCACAAGTCCGCCCTGGATGCGCTCTTGATGCACAATGGGCGTGACTCCCAGAGCTCTGATTTCTTCTTGAAGCAGAATATCCTTGCGCTCGGCGATGGCCGGTTCATCTGATGACGCGACGTCTTCCACAAGAACGGGCCGGGCGTCCCCCGCACCGGGCGCCCAGGGGGATCTCCCTTCCATCTTTTCACGGAACTCATTCGATAAAACGCTCCATGCCACGAATTGCGTTGCGCCATCGCTGTCGAAAAGAAAGATGGCGGCTTTGTCGGCGTGAAGCGCTTCTTGGATGATCTCCAAGGCGACGTCGTAAATCTCTTGCAGGGTGGCCGCCTGGTTGATGGTCCCGATGATGTGATTGATGGCGTTCAGTTGATTGACTCTGTTTTCCAGCGCCTGTTTTTGGATGATGTAATCCGTGACGTCCCGCCACGTGGCAAGAAATCCTGCTTTGCTTCCATCATCTCGCACGATGTTCTCTGCATGGAGATCGTAGAAAACATCGTTTACGTGGACTATTCTGCGAAACGGGGTGGAGAGACCTGCGAGATGTTTCGTCCGCACATTCTTCGGCATGATTTCCGGGAGCGACCGGTTGATAAAGTCTGATTTTGGTCGTCCTATGGATGCTTCCGCCGCCAGATTTGCGTCGAGAATGCGCAAGTCATTGTTCAGCACCAGGTAGGCGTCGGACATCTCTTCGATGACCCGGTTGCGGGCGATGGGCACAATGTCCAGCCTTTCCCCCCGCAGGATGGCAATCATGGCGATCATGCTGCCGATGACCAGAAAGAACGGCGTCAGATCGATGAAATAGACGTCCATCACCTGGGTGGCTATGAAATTCAATATCCAGGGGACGATGGATGCGGCCATAAGCAGCAGAGCCTGTTTTTTGCCTGTCTTTCCCGAATTTCGATATTGATCCCAGATCAGCGCCCCCACGCCCGTCATCAACAGATAGGAATAGGCCACATGCAGCCAGAACCAGGGGCCGTAGGTGGCATTCAGTAGGTAAAAATCATTTATCCTGACGATCGATGTTTGGGCGTATAGCAGATGATGGATGGAATTGGTCCAGGCAAACAGGATGGTGAGCGTCGGCTCCACCAAAAGAAGCGCCATCACTTCCCTATTCAACCACCAACCGCGTCCCGTGAATTGAATGATGAAGATAAGCCACAGGGTGGGGATGGTGGCGACGGCCAGATATTCGAAGCGCACCACCCCCATTTTTGTCTCCAGTCCCGACGCCATGATCTCCAACACATAGAGAAAGGACCAGAATGCTATCAATAATGTCGTCAGAGAAAAAGCCAGCGTTTGTTTTCTGTTTTTTTTGCTCAGAGTCAGCAACCCCATCGTCAGCGAAAGGGCTCCGGCGAGGTAATACAGGAAGTGGAGAAGGTGTTCGTCGATCGCCATGCTTGTTATCAATCTAGAAAAAAAGGTGGATGTCAGATATGGAGGCGCTATTGAAATACTGGCGCAGGAACCTGTGTGACCACTTCGGAGATGACTTCTTCGGAGGTGCGGCCGCGCAGGCGCGTTTGAGGGCTGATGTGGATGCGGTGGGTGAGCACTGCGGGCGTCAGGGATTTGATGTCGTCGGGCAGAACGAAGTCGCGACCCTGCACAGCGGCCCAGGCCTGGCTGGCCCGATACAACGCCAGGGAGCCGCGAGGGCTGACGCCAAGATCGACGGCGGGATGGTCGCGGGTGGCCCGCACCACTTGCACCAGGTAGCCTCGCACCTGATCATCCATCCGCACGGCCCGCACGGCCTGCTGCATCCGCACGATTTCTTCGGGTGAGGTCACGGCTTCCAGTTCTGTCATCGGATTCTGGCGGGCGTAGCGCAGCAGCAGGTCATCTTCTTGCTCTGCGGTGGGATAGCCCAATCTGGTCTTCAGCAAGAAACGGTCGATTTGCGCCTCGGGCAGGGGAAAGGTGCCTTCCAGTTCGATGGGGTTTTGGGTGGCCAGCACCAAAAAGGGCTGCGGCAGCGGATAAGTGTCCCGATCTACGGTGATCTGTCGCTCCTGCATGGCTTCCAGCAGCGAGGATTGGGTGCGGGGCGTGGCCCGGTTGATCTCATCGGCCAGGATAATTTGCCCCATGATGGGGCCGGGCCGGAATTCGAAGGCCTGTTTCTTCTGGTTGTACCAATAGATGCCCGTAACGTCGCTGGGCAATAGGTCGGGCGTGAACTGGATGCGGGAGAAGGCGCATCCCAGGGTGCGGGCCAGAGCTTTGGAGAGGGTGGTTTTGCCGATGCCTGGCACATCTTCGAACAGCACATGGCCTTCGGCCAGCAGCGCCACCAGCGCCAACCGGATGACATCTTCTTTGCCGATGATGACTTTCGAAACGTTTTCGATGATTGAATCTGCGAATTGTTTGATCATTTGTAAGAATGAGGAGCGATTGTCGGAGTTTAACATTCTATTATATCATAGTCCGGAAGGCGTTCATTCATTTTGAGTCGTCTAAAATGATAGCGAAACGCCGTGATTTCAACACTGGTCTGAAAATGCACCGTTACTTTTGTTTCCACCGACTAAGGAGAGTGATATGCTCCGGCAGTCTTTTGCAGATCAAACTATCATCGTCACCGGCGGTTCTATGGGGATCGGACTGGCCACGGCGGCGGCGCTGGCCCGCCTGGGCGGCAGCCTGTGCCTTATCGCCCGTCGGCCCGAGCCGCTGGCGCAGGCGCAGCAACGGGTGCAGGCTGTGGTTACTGCGCCCGGTCAGTTCGTCGAGGTCATCGCCTGCGATGTCACGGATGAGGCGGCGTTGTCACCCCTGCTGGATGATTTCATCGCCCGCCGCGGCGTCCCCGACATGCTCATCAACACCGTCGGCTATGCCTATCCCCAGCGTCTGGAACAATTGACCTTGGCTGATTTCAGAAAGCAGATGGCGGTCAATTATTTCGGCCAGCTCGTTCCCACTTTGCATCTGTTGCCCCATTGGCTGAGACAGAGACGCGGGCATGTTGCTTTCGTGTCATCGGTGCTGGGGTTCATGAGTCTGACAGGATACGCCGCCTATGCACCCAGCAAATACGCGTTGTTCGGGCTGGCCGAAACGCTGCGGCATGAGCTGAAGCCCCGCGGCGTCCGGGTTTCTATCCTGTTCCCGCCCGATACGGACACCCCCGGTTTCGAGCATGAAAATTTGTCCAAGCCGCCAGAGACGGCCAGGCTCTCCGAGGCGGGGAAGCTGATGACGCCGGAGGCGGTGGCCCGGGCCTTTGTGGCGGGCCTGAATCGGGGGCGATTCGAGATCTTGCCGGGCGAGGCCCGCTGGATCCGCCTGCTTTCCCGTCTTTCGCCAGGCATAACGCGTTGGTATCTGGATCGGGCGTTGAAAAAGCTGGCGGCGTTTTAGATGCGCCGCGCTTTTTGGCCAGTGCAATCAGGCAACAGTCATTTCAAATTGCCAGTCAACGATAAGCTTCCGGCGGCATTTGATGGCGGGTTACAGCGGGGGCGCCGCCAGCACATCCTCGAAGACGGGATGCAGGCCCGCTTGCGGATGCCAGCATTGCAGGCTTTCGGGACGGAAGTCATTCAGGGTGAGAGAAAAGTAGGCGCGCAGGCCGGCGCGATCGGCCGGGGTGAGGTCGTAGCGAAGGTCATGCAGGTATTTGGTGAGCACGCCGTTGTCCAATCCCAGCCGGGGGGCGTAGGCCCGGGCGATTTGAGGCAAGTGTTGCAATCCCTCCGCCTTGCTTTCGTATAAGGCGGACAAAATGTCCAATTCGGCCAGGGCCGGCAAAACCTGGCGGCGGGCGACCCACAAGGCGAAGACAAAGGGCAGCCCGGTCCATTTCAGCCATTCGTCGCCCAAGTCAAAGGCGTATGGCTGGCCGCGGCCGCGAATCGGGCGGCGATGGGCGGATTCGACCAGGGCGCCATCGCCGATGAGCAGGGCGGCGGACGAGCGCCGCATCATCCGTTCCAGATCTTGGGCTTCGGACGAGAAGCGCGGCGTGATTTTCCAGAAGTCGCGGGCCAACACTTTTACCAGCTCCGCCGAGGTTGCCGATTGATCGGAAAGAGCAATGCGGCAGTCGTTGAGCTCGCGAGGATCGGCCATCCAACTGAAGAGCAGCACGGTTTTGACCGCGCCCAGGGTGGCGATGGAGAGATCGGGCAGGATGGCGATGCGATCGGCCAGGCGGGCGGCGGCGATGGCGCTGATGGGGGCCACGTCGATTTCGCCCTGTTGCAGGGCATGGTTCAGTTCGGTGGGCACGCCGCGGCGAAAACGTACGGGCTTGCCCGCCAGGCGTTCCTGTAATCGAAAATAGAGGGGTTCAACATTGAGGTAGTCGATAATGCCGATGGTGATCATAGTGGTGATTGTACCCCGCCCACTGAAAGAGTTCAAAAAGCGGTGATTGCCCATTACTCGGTAACAAGGCCCGCTTGCCACCGTTCCACCAGACTTTCGAGGTCTCGCAGACCTCGAAAGTCTATGACCGACGCGGCTTTTGTAAGATATGGGTAATCACCGCTTCAAGATTCGCCGAACAAATGTCAGGATGTGTTGGGTGGAAAAGGTTGCCGAAATCCGTTTCTTGCGTCATACTTGGCGGCATGTTGCACCGTCTCGTCGCGGCGCTGTTTCTCTTTGCGCTGACAGCCTGCGCTGTTCCCGCCGAAATGACGCCCGCCCCGCCCAATGATACTGTTTTGCCGCCGCCTGCGCCGTTGGCGACATTCACGCCCGGACCCGAACAGGCTTCGCCTGCGGCCATTGCTGCGACTGCTGCAACGCCGATGAGCCATTTCTGGCAGTTGCTGTTTCCGGGCGCCGAAGTCACCCGCACGAAGGATGGGTTGACCGTGTTGCGTCACGCCCCCAATCTGGCGCAATACAACGTGCTGTTCGAGGGCGATCCCGAGATGGGCAGGCAGTTGAGTCAATGGCTGGATGAAGCGCCCGAGGCGATGGCGGGCGTGAATTGCGGTTTTTATTGGGAGCATGAGGGCGCCTATCTGCACATGGGCTTGCTGGAGGTCAACGGCCAGCGGCTGGCTCCGGTGCGGGCGCATTGGGGCGCCGCGTTGGTTGTGCGGGATGGCAAGGCCAGCATCGTCCGTCAGCCCAAAAAGCGCATTTCGTCCCTGACGCTGGGCATTCAGGGGTGGCCGACGTTGCTGTGGCGGGGCTCGGTGGCCTCCGGGTTGGATGCCGTCGATGTGGCGCGGCGCACGGCTGTGGGGGTGGATGCGTCGGGCCGGGTGTTGTGGGTGGTCGATCCTCAGGGAAGTACGCTCCAAGCTTTTGCCCAACGACTGCGACAAGATGACATCGGGCTGGTGGATGTGGTGAATCTGGACGGCGGGGCTTCGACAGGGCTGCGCTGGCGCGATGAGCCGGGCGCATCGCAGTCGGGCGTGGATAGCCTGCCGATCCCCTGCGTCGTCACCCTGTCGCCGTTGTCAGCGCGCTGATATTTCCTGACTCGCGCGATGAAAGAAGTGTGCGTCGTAACGCAGCGCGCAAGTCAGGATTGACGCATTGCGTTAAGTCGTGCTAAAATGGATGAAATCTTCCATAGTCGCTTCGTAAATAGACGTCGGCCTTGTCAGCAGAGATGTTCTCAAAGCCAGCGTTGGCCTGGCGCTCAATCATATAAAGCGTAAAATGTAAAACGTAAAGCGTGAAGGCCTTACGCCTTACGCCTTACGCATTACGTTTCACGAAATCGGCTGCCCGCGCCAGATTGGCTTGCTCGTTTTCATTCTTATCGGCGTGCAGCCGCTCATAGTATCTGTTCCTTGTTTGGATTTTGTCATATCTTTCACCCATCACCTTTCGAGAGGCGCAAACATGTTGAACTTTGAGTTTTCATCGGAACAAAAGATGTTGCGGGATCTGGCTCATGATTTTGCCGAAAATGAAATCAAGCCGGTGGCCGAGCATTACGACATCACGGAGGAGTATCCCTGGCCCGTGATCAAAAAGGCTCAGGAGTATGGCCTGTTCAGCGTGAACATCCCCGAGGAATATGGCGGCCCGGGCATGTCTTTGTTGGAAGAGGTTATTCTGACCGAGGAATTGGCCTGGGGATGTTCGGGCATCGAGACGGCGTTGATGTTGAACTCGCTGGCGGCCCTTCCCATCAAGATCGCAGGGAATGAAGAGCAGAAAAAGAAGTATCTCGGCATGATGGCCGAGGGGACGATGGCAGCTTATTGCGTCACTGAACCTGGCGCTGGCTCTGATGTGGCGGCGATTAAGCTTGCCGCTGAGCGTAAGGGCGATAAGTACGTTCTGAACGGCAATAAAATCTGGATTACCAATGCGCCGGTGGCTGATGTTTTTATCGTCTTCGCCCGCACCAACAAGGAGGACCGTTACGGCGGTCTCAGCGCCTTCATCGTGGAGCGCGATTGGGGCGTGACCACCGGCAAGCATTTGCCCAAGATGGGACAGCATGCCGCCTGGACCAGCGAGGTCTTCTTCGAGGATGTGGAAGTGCCGGCGGCGAATCGTCTCGGGCCTGAGGGCATGGGCTTTTTGATTGCCATGAAGGTTTTCGACAGCTCCCGTCCGGCCGTGTCGGCCGCGGCTGTGGGCGTCGCCCGTCGCGCCTTCGAAGAGGCCACAGAGTACGCCAAAACCCGTATTGCTTTCGGCAAGCCCATCATCGCCAAACAGGCTATCGGCTTCAAGCTGGCCGACATGGCCATCGAAATCGAGGCTGGGCGTTTGTTGGCCCAGAAAGCGGCCTGGCTGCTGGATAATGGCAAGCGCAACACGACTTTGGCCGCCTACGCCAAGGCTTATTGTGCGGATATGGCCATGCGGGTCACCACCGAGGCCGTGCAGGTTTTTGGCGGCTACGGCTATAGCCGGGAATATCCGGTGGAAAAACTGATGCGCGATTCCAAGATATTCCAGCTTTATGAGGGCACCAGCGAAATCCAGCGGCACATTATCGCTCGCGAGATTTCCAAGAGCTAGAAGATCGAGGCGTTCAATGCCAAAAAAGGCGGCGGGAAGCTCCTCGTCGCCTTTTTGATGTCGGGCGTTCTGTCCAACGTATTGTTTTGATTTGCGCTCGGGATTTGCGTTCGGGCCTGTTTGGCAGGCGCCGGATCAGCGCATCGGGTGGGAGTGAAGTTATCAAAATTCGGGGGTTTATGGTAAAATATAGGCGTTATGCAGACCATTGTCGAAACCGAGGAAAAGCCCCTGGGCGTCATCGAATCGCTGCAACAAGGCTTTACATTTCTCAATCATCATTTGTGGTTGCTCCTTTTGCCCATCTTTCTCGACGTTTTTCTGTGGCTGGGGCCTCGCCTTTCTGTTTCCACGCTTTTTGGCCGTTTCGTGGATGAGATTTTTCATCAGCCCGACCTACCGCAAGAGTTTGCAGCCAATTTCGAAGTGACCGCCGAGAGCCTGAAAAGCCTGGGGGCCAATTATAATCTTCTCTCCCTGTTGGTGGGGACACTTACCGGTTTGCCATCGCTTTTCGCACGATTGGATTTTCGTTCGGTGTCATCGCCCCATGGAGGAATGATTGATCTGACGTCATGGCAGGCGGTTCTGGCGTGGTTATTGGTTTTGATTCCCATCGGCATTTTTATCGGCAGTTTTTGGCTCACCCATGTGGTTTTTTCCCTGCGGCGCGAACGTTTTCTCTCCCGCGCGTTCATCAGTCGCTGGGGGTGGGTTTGGTTGAATGTCAATCTATATTTTGTCGTTTTATTCGTGGCCATTGTGCTGTTCAGTCTTCTCGTCGGTTCCATCGGTGCTATCTTTCTGCTGTTGTTCGGCACGATCGGCGCGGCGCTTTTCAGTGTTCTCTGGGTGCTGTCCATCGGTTTTTCCGTCTGGTTGAGCATCGGGCTGTATTTTGTCGTAACCGCTATTTCTCTGGATGGCGTGAACCTGGCCAGTGCTGTCTGGCGTAGTTTGAACGTCGTCGGCCGCAACGCTCTCAGCACCCTGGGATTTTTGATTTTGGCGCTGCTGCTCACGGAAGGGTTTTCCCGCATCTGGATGCAGTTGAGCGTCCAGACCTGGGGCGTCGTTTTGAGCATCGTTGGCAACGCTTATCTGGGGGCGGCGATTGTCGCCGCTTCCTTCCTGTTTTATCAATCCCGATATCATTATTGGCAGAAAACCCGGGCGCTGGTTGTTTTGAATCAGCGATCGGGCCAGAATGACAAGCCCTGAGGTCGGGGGTGGCGGGGATCGTCAATTGCAGAGTTGTTTCTGTTTTTTCGCCCTGTCTGCGCAATTCCCGACTGTTTCTCTTACATGATTCCCCCATGCATCACACTTGAAGGTAATGAATGATGGCAAAAGTTGACAAGAATACAGACGTAAAATCTGAACATTATACAGCTGATCAGATTCAGGTCCTGGAGGGCCTGGAGGCGGTGCGCCGTCGTCCCGGCATGTATATCGGCGGCACCGATCAGGCGGCGCTGCACCACATGGTTTACGAGGTGGTGGATAATGCGGTGGATGAGGCCATGGCCGGGCGTTGTGATCACATCGACGTCGTCATCCACAAGGATAACAGCATCTCGGTCATCGATAATGGCGCCGGCATCCCGGTGGGCATCCAAAAACAGACGGGCCTGCCCGCGCTGACGGTGGTGATGACCAAGCTGCATGCCGGCGGCAAGTTCGGCGGCGGCGGGTATAAGGTCTCGGGCGGTTTGCACGGCGTGGGCGTCAGTGCGGTCAACGCCCTCAGCGAGTGGCTGGTTTCCACGGTGCGGCGCGATGGCAAGATCTACCGGCAGCGTTTCGAGAAGGGCAAGCCGGTCTCGGGCGTCGAAGTGGTGGGCAAGACCGCTAAAAACGACACCGGCACCGAACAGCATTTTCTTTATGACAGCACGATTTTTGATCCCGAGGCTCATTACAGCTATGAGACGTTGGTCAATCGTTTTCGCGAGATGGCCTTTCTCAACAGAGGGCTGAGCATCCGCCTGGTGGATGAACGTCCGACCGAGCCGCGGGAAATGAGCTTTTATTTCGAGGGCGGCGTGGCCTCCTTTGTGCGTTATCTCACCAGGAATCGCAACGCTTTGCATGCGCCCGTCTATGTGGAGCGCAGCTATGAGACCACACAGGTCGAGGCGGCGATTCAGTACACCGATGGTTACAGCGAGTCGCTCCACGCCTTTGCCAACACCATCAGCACCCCCGATGGCGGCACGCATCTTACCGGTCTGCGCAGCGCCATCACCCGCTGCATCAATGATTACGCCCGTAAACAGGGATTTTTGAAAGACAAGGATTCGAATTTCTCGGGGGACGACACCCGCGAGGGGCTTACCGCCATCGTCAGCGTCAAGCTGGTGGATCCGCAGTTCGAGAGTCAGACCAAGGTGAAGCTGCTGAATAACGAGGTGCGGAACCAGGTGGAATCGGCCGTATCCGAGGTGTTCAGCGACTGGTTGGAGAGCAATCCCCGCCAGGCCAAAAAGATCATCGAGAAATGCCTCATCAGCTCTCGGGCCCGAGCGGCCGCGCGCAAGGCTCGCGATCTGGTCATTCGAAAGAGCGCTCTGGAGAGCATGACCCTGCCCGGCAAGCTGGCCGACTGCTCGGAGCGGGATCCCGCCAAGTCGGAGCTTTACATCGTCGAGGGCGACTCGGCCGGCGGCTCCGCCAAACAGGGGCGTGATCGGCGGTTTCAGGCCATTCTGCCGCTACGCGGCAAGATCCTCAACGTCGAAAAGGCTCGTCTGGATAAAGCGCTGGGCAACAAGGAGATTCAGGCGCTTATCACCGCCCTGGGCACCGGCATCGGCGAGCAGTTCAATTTGGACAATCTGCGCTATCATCACGTCTTCATTATGACCGATGCCGACGTGGACGGCGCACACATCCGCACCTTGCTGCTTACCTTCTTCTTCCGCTATATGGAACCGCTCATCTCGGCCGGGCATCTTTATATCGCCCAACCGCCGCTGTATTTGATCGCTTCGGGCCGGGAAAAACACTATGTCTACACCGAAGAGGAGATGCAGCGGCTGATGAAGCGCTATCAGGGCAAGAAGGTGCACGTGCAGCGCTACAAAGGTCTGGGCGAGATGAATCCCGAACAGCTCTGGGAAACCACCATGAATCCCGAAAAGCGCACCGCTTTGCAGGTCACCATCAATGACGCTGCTGAAAGCGATCTTATTTTCAGCATGTTGATGGGGGATGAGGTGGCTCCCCGCCGTCGATTCATCACCAGTCACGCCCGCGAAGTGCAGAATCTGGATGTGTAGACGCCCGTGAGGTGCGATGCGTCGGAAAACGCCTGATAATAAAAAGCCCCCGGTCTGGAAAACGCCTGATAATAAAAAGCCCCCGGTCTGGAAAGCGCCGGGGGCTTTTGTATTGCTGTGTGACAAGAAAGGGCGTTGCGCCTTACCGTGGGCTCATGGGCATGATCACGTGCACATATTCCTCTTCGCCTGCGCCCACTGGCCGGAAGACGCCCGGGCGGGTGGCGGAGATGGCTTCGAAGGCCACCTGCGGCGTGTCGATGACCGAGAGCACTTCGATCATGTATTTGGCGTTGAAGGTGGCCGTGATGGCTTCGCCTTCAATCATGGCGTTGATTTCCGAGACATTGTCGCCGAGTTCGGCGCTGGTGGCGATAAGCACTACTTTGCCCGGCTCGCCCGGCTCCAAACTCACCTTGACCGAGCCTGCCGCATCTCGGGCGAAAAGATAGGCCACCTTCATGGCGTTCAGAAATTCGCCGGTATCCAAAATGGCCCGGGTGTTATAAGAACTGGGGATGATCTTCTTGTAATCGGGGAAATTGGCTTCGATGAGCTGGCTGACCAGATCCACGCCCGGCAAATGGAACATGACCTGATTGCGGGCCTCGGTGAAAATCACCTCCACGCCATCCTCCTGCCCCAGATCGACAGCGCTGATGATGCGAGAGAGTTCGCTCAGCGCCCGCGCCGGGATGATGACCCCCAGCGAAGCCGCCACAGGCTCTTCCAGAATCGTGCTACGCACCGCCAGCCGAAAGCCATCGGTGGCCGCCATGGTCAGCCGATCGCCCTCCAGGCGGGTGAAAACGCCGGTGAAGGTCGGGCGGCTGTCATCCTTGGATGCGGCAAAAGCCACCTGATCGATCATGCTGCGCAGCTTGCCCGGCTCCACCTCTACGCTGGGGGCGTCCAAATCGCCCTGATAGGTGGGGATAATGGGGAATTCCGTGGCGTCGATGCCCTTGATATTGGCTTCATAACGGGCGCAGTGCAGATGCAGCGTCTGCGTTCTGGTTTGCAATTCCATATCGATGCGATCATTCGGCAGTGAATTGACAAAATCACTTAGAAGACGCGCCGGCACTGTAATCTGTCCCTCGTCCTCGACCATGGCCCCCACCCAGCAATTGATGGCGATTTCCATATCCATAGCCGAGAGCTTCAACTGGGAATTGTCGGTTTCAATCAGGATGTTATTCAGCACGGGCAAAGTGCTGCGGCTGGCCACCGCACGCCCGACGATAGACAGGCCCTTGGCAAGATTTTCTTGTAAAACCGAAACGCGCACGGAACTACCTCCAAAAATGATTATGACGTCGAAACGCAGGAAATAAGAATATCTGCGCAGCAAAAAGAACAATTTTGAAAAGTATACCAGAATAATGCAGGTTTCCGAAAAATATGCAACGGCTCACAATGAATAATTTCTTCGCATCGCCTTTATCCCTGCGGCTTCGGGAGGACGACTTCAAAAAAACTCATTAAAATGAATGTTCGCACTTATGGGCTAAAAAGATTTCTGAAATGGGATATTTTGTATAAAGGAGCCATCAAAACACTATTTGTGGAGAAGATGGCCGGTATGAATTGGCGTGCGCCGCCTGTGCTTTACGATAAGCGTCTCTGCGATTTCGTAACATTCCTGCAGGCGGGTTTGCATCTCCCAGACTTTATCTGATAGCATAGACTTAGCAGACTGGGAATGGATATTCGCCGTCTTGAGGATTGCAAGCT
The DNA here is from genome assembly GCA_026985975.1 of Anaerolineae bacterium. Taxonomy (GTDB): domain Bacteria; phylum Chloroflexota; class Anaerolineae; order J102; family J102; genus M2005. Next base: position 21,509 of record JALSPL010000569.1, read on the forward strand.
TTTGGCGACGCTTGGTTCCCCCCGATCCTCCCAGGCCCTGATGGGACTTTGTCTGCATGCTCACCTTACATCCCCCCTATTTCAAAGTGTGAGTACAATCGAAAGCCTGATGCAACAGCACCCCCTCACCAGGGCAGGCGCGGACGCGCTCATGGAAGAGGTAGGTGGCTGCGCGTTTTTCGATTAATCCCACATTCCCGCCCTCTGATACCGGAACGATTGAGGACTATTTATGGAGCGCTCACTGAATCCTGAAAGGGTGTGGCAGGCCACACTAGGTGAATTGGAACTCGCCCTGCAACGCCCGGTTTTTGAAAATTGGCTCAAAGGCGCCCGCTTCATGGCGTACGAAGACGGCGTTTATATCATTGCCGTGAAATCAGCATTTGCCCGGGAGTGGCTTGACCAGCGGCTCAAGGGCATGATCAAGCGGCGCCTGGATCGTCTGAGCGGCCGGTCGGTGGACGTGACATTCACTGTGCGTCCGGATTTATTCTCTGCTAACCAACCCGTTGCTATGCCCGATTCCCCCCTGCTCAATTCAAGCCTCAATGGCGTTCCAGCCGGCCGTTTTCAGCATGCCCCCGCCTTGTCCGAAACCAACCTTCAGGTGGATCGCTCT
>JALSPL010000570.1 GCA_026985975.1 Anaerolineae bacterium
GATTGGCTGGTGGGCGCGGCGCTCATGGCCCGGCGGGAGGTCTATGAGCAGATCGGAGGCCTGGACGAGGGCTTTTTCATGTATTCCGAGGAGCTGGATTGGTGCCGACGGGCTCAGGACGCGGGCTGGCGCATCATCTACAACCCCGCGGCCGAGATCATCCACTACGAGGGCAAATCCAGCGAGCAAGCCGTGGCCCGCCGCGACATCGCCTTCTTCAGTAGCCGGGTGCGCTACGCGCACAAATATCATGGCCGGGCCTGGGCCGAACTGCTGCGCTGGTGGCTGCTGGCGACCTTCATTTTCCAATGGCTGCGCGAGGGGGCCAAGTGGCTGCTGGGACACAAGCGGACCCTGCGGGCGCAGCGTATGCGGGCCTACGGGCAGGTGCTGCGGTCGGGGTTGAAAAAACGAGCTGAGTAAATGGCCTGCGGTTGGCAGCGGGCGATGGACGATAGACGGAAGGCGATGATCATCGCACACGCTAGCAGGCATCAATCATCCGAGGCAATAACCCTCGGGCGATCGGAGCGAAGGCCCTTCGGGCCTGGGGCGTTGATTGGGCGTTCGTGGCGGCAAAAGACTTTCAAGGTCTGCAAGACCTTGAAAGTCTGCTATTTGCGGCCCGATGCAAGCATCCTGGCTACCCTGGATTTTGGGGGATTGCCACACCACCTGAAATACAAATAAGCCTGCGCGTTTTGCCGAAAAAATGAAAGTGATGTACAGTTTGACGTATATCCAAACGGAGATAATTCTATTACCAGAATGCGCACACAAAAACGTATGCTCAAGCGATCAGCCCATTTACAGGGCGCTGCAAAGACAAAAAACATTCGGCCTGGCCTTGCCGAAAATCCTGAGCGCGCTGCTGCGGCCCATGATCTGGCGGCATGGCAGGCGGAAAAGGAATATATCCAGGATTTGATGAGCAAAGGCGTTGTTGCGGGGCAGCGCCCATGGCGACGCGAGGATTTGTATGACCGCTAAAAGCATTATCTTGACAATGTCCATACACTGTCCTTCTATCCAGATGATTGGCTGTGGTGAGTAACGCCCGTCGCATTCTCTTCATCACCGGCGAATACCCGCCCATGCAGGGAGGCGTGGCCGATTACACGCGGGCCCTGGCCCGAGCCCTGGCCGCGGCCGGGCAGGAGGTGGGGATTTTGACCTCGGCCCAGGCCGCGCCCCCGCCCGACGATCCCGGCATTCGCGTCTTCCCCCACATCGAAAGCTGGGGCTGGGGGTTGTGGGACGCGCTGGACGCATTCATGGCAGACTGGCAACCCGATGTGGTGCACATCCAGTATCAAACCGCGGCCTTTGCCATGCACCCAGCCCTGAACCTGTGGGCGTGGCGGCCCTGGTCGCAGCGCCCGCGGGCCCTGACCGCGGTCACTTTCCACGATCTGCTGGTTCCCTACCTTTTTCCCAAGGCTCACTGGCTGGGTTTGCGGCGGTGGGTTGTGCATACACTGGCCCGAACATTTGATATCGCCATCGCCACCAATCCGGAAGACACAGCCCAACTGCGGGCCCAGCGCCCCGACGTGGTGGAAATCCCCATCGGCAGCAACATCCCCGACGCCCCGCCAGCAGATTTCGAGCGGGGCGCATGGCGGGCGCGGTGGGGCGTGCCCGCGGACGCGGCGTTGCTCTGCTATTTCGGCTTTCTCAACGCCAGCAAGGGGGGCGAGATGCTTGCGGATGTGTTGGGTGAGTTGGTTGACCGGGGTCAAAACGCGCATTTGCTCATGATCGGGGGCCGGGTGGGCGCGTCCGATCCCACCAACTACGCGTATCTGCAAAAAGTGGAGGCCCGCATCGCTGCCCGCGGCCTGACCAAACGGGTGCATTGGACCGACCACATCTCGGGCGAGCAAGTCTCCGCCGCCTTCCACATCTCAGATATCTGTCTGCTGCCCTACCAGGATGGCGCATCCTACCGTCGCGGCAGTTTTATGGCCGCTCTGGCGCATGGCATGGCCATCGTCACCACCCCGCCCCAGGCTCCCTATCCCGACCTCGTCTCGGGCGAGACCTTGCTCTTTGCGCCGCCCGATGACGCGCGGGCCATGACCAACGCGGTGGAGAGAATCCTGCTGAATGGGAAGCTGAGACAGCGTTTGAGCGAGAACGCCCGGGCGCTATCCCGAAAATTTGGCTGGGACGCCATCGCCGCCGCCCACCTGCGGGCCTACGACGAAGCGGAGCGTTAGCGGGTCATGTCGAAACGTCTCCTGCGCCCAACCATCTGGCACATCCTGGCGCTTTATCTGATTCTGGCGACGGCGTACAGCGTCGCATCCCCCATCTACGAAGCGCCCGACGAAATTCACCACGTCTATTTCGTCAAACATCTGGCCGAGACGCACGCGCTGCCGGTGCTGGGGGGAAAAACAGCGGGCGGGGAGCAGGCGCTGTATGGACAGGAGGGCGGACAGCCGCCGCTTTACTACGCCATGGGCGCCGCCATCGTTGCGGGCGTCGACATGGATGCGCCCCCGCCTGAAGCCAATCCCCACGCTCGCATGGGCGACCCCCTGACGCCCGGCAACAAAAACATCGTCATTCACGGCCCCGATGAAGCCTGGCCCTGGCACGGCATGCCCCTGGCCGTGCATCTGCTGCGGTTTTTCTCCATTCTGCTGGGCGCGGGCACTGTGTTTTTCGCCTGGAAGATCGCCCGCGGCCTGTTTCCAGCCCAGGAATCGCTGGCCCTGGCCGCGGCCGCACTCATCGCCTTTCTGCCGCAATTTCTCTTCATCTCCGCCGCGGTCAGCAACGACAACCTCATCATCTTCCTCAGCGCCTTCATCTTGTGGCTGATCTTGTGGCTTTTTGGCCCGGCCTTTCAGCAAACGCCCGGCCGCGGCGAGGCGCTGTTGCTGGGCATGTTTCTGGGCTTCGCCGCCCTCAGCAAACTTAGCGGCCTTTACTTGTGGATCATCGCGGGGCTGGTTTACGTCGTGCACATGCTCATCCACCGGGACTGGCGGGAAACGCTGCCCTCGGCGCTGCTGACGGGCCTGGCCGCGATGGCCATCGCCTTTCCCTGGTATGGGCGCAACTGGCGACTTTATGGCGATCCCACGGCGCTGACGCCTTTTCTGGATATCATCGGCCGGAGACAAACGCCCATCCACCCTCGCACCGAATTTCAGGGGCTGCGCATCAGCTTGCTGGGTCTGTTTGGCTGGTTCAACGTGCCGCTGCCGCGGGCGGCGTATCAGGCGTGGGATGCGTTTCTGGTTATCAGCCTGCTGGGCTTTTTGCAGGGTGTGTGGCGTAGGCGGATGCGCCTGCGCCCGCTACGACGCTACGCGTTTCTCATCATCCTGGCCCTGTGGCTGGGCCTGATCTTCATCGCCCTGATGCGATGGATGAGTCTAACGCCCGCGGCGCAGGGACGCCTGCTCTTGCCCGCCATCGTCAGCCTGGCTATTTTGCTCACCCTGGGATGGCGGGAATGGCTGCCGCGCCGGGCCTGGTGGTTGGCCCTCCCGCCGGTTTTGCTGCTGACGCTCTCGATCTACGGCGTGGTCTGTACGATCCCCAACGCTTATCGTCCGCCCCAAACCATCGCCCCGGACGCCATCCCCGCCGAGGCTCGCATCGATCCTATTATCTTCGACGGGCGTCTGATGCTGGCGGGCGTGCAGACGCAGCCGCAAACGGTGCATCCGGGCGAGACCTTCGAGATCACGCTCTATTGGCAGGCGTTGGACGCCGCCCCCTACGACGCCAGTCTCTACATCCACGTGCTGGGCCGCGATTTCGAGGATGTCGCCCAGATCAACAGCTATCCCGGCTGGGGCATGGCTCCCACCAGCCAGTGGCGGCTCGACGAAGTCCTGGTGGATCGTTATCGCATCCTGCTGCCCGGCGGCGTTACGGTTCCCACAAAATTGGTGGTGGATGTGGGCCTGTATGACTTCGAGAGCCGGGCGTCCTATTCCGCAGCCCTGGCCTCGGGCGAGACGCCGCCCCTGGGCGTGGCAGCGCTGCGGGCGATTCCCGCCACCACGCCCGATCCGGCCATCCCGCATCCCACCGATTTCCGGGCCGATGGTTTCCTGCGCCTGGCCGGTTACGATCTGCCCGAGCAATCCTTCCACCCCGGTCAGACCCTGCCCCTGACGCTGTATTGGCAGGGACTGACGCCCATCGACGAAGATTATCAGGTCTTCGTGCATCTGGTGGACGCCAGCGGCCGACAGGTGGCGGGCTACGACAAATCCCCGCTGGGTGGCTGGTGGCCCACCAGCCTGTGGGAGCCGGGCCAGACCTTTGATGACGACTACCCGCTCATGCTCCCGAAAGACCTGCCCCCGGGCCGTTACGAGCTGCGCACGGGCCTGTATCGTCTGGATGACCTCCACCGCCTGCCCCTCTCCGGCCCGCCCGCCCAGGTCATCGACAACACAGCAGTGTTGACGAACATCTCCATAGAAGAATCCTCCGTCTCTCAGTAGAAAGTCCGTTCCCAAGTGTTGTATAATGCAAATGATGGCTTTGATCCGCAAAATTCAGCACAAGTTTGCACAGAACCGATTCGAATTCTCCAAACATGCAGTCGATCAGACCATTCTCAGAGAAATATCTGTTTCCGAAATACGTGACGCCATTTTTAACGGAACCGTAATCGAAGATTACCCTGACGACAAATACGGTCCCAGTTGCCTTATCTTCGGGACAACTCGCCAACAAAGACCTCTCCATATCCATTGCAGCTATCCATCTCGTCCCATCATCAAAATCATCACAGTATACGAACCATCTCCGGAACGATGGATTGATTTCAGGATACGAAAGAAATGATGAAGCCGAAAGAAAAACTTGTTAGCAAAAAAGTCACTTACACGCTTTTCAAAGAAGGGCAGCTTTATATCGTTGAGAACGTGCCCGCCCGGGTGAACGTGGAAACTGGCGAACAATTTTTCTCGCCCGAAACCGTCGAAACCTTGCAGCAGATCATCCGGGGCAAGGAAAAACCTGTACGGCAGATTCAAGCGCCGGTTTACGATTTCGCCTGATCCGCCATGCTTCACGCCGTCATCGATCAATTCCACGCCCGGCTGGTCTCGCCCGACCCGAAACAGCAGCGCCGCGCCATCTTGCTGCTGCTGTTGGCCGGGGGATTGATCGCGGGCCTGGCCATCGGCGTGCTGGGGCCGTTGATCACGCTGGGATTGACTGCCGCGGCCATCGGCGGCGTCATCGTACTGCGCAGTCCGCTGTGGGGTCTGGTGGGCGTCATCCTCATCGCCACGCTGCTGCCCTTCGCCACCCTGCCTTTCAAGATCGTCTTCACGCCCAGTTTTCTGGATCTGGCGCTGTTGGCCGCCTTCGGGGTGTGGGCACTGCGCTACGCGCTGGCCCGCGAGACCAGCTTCCAATTCTCCAGCCTGGGGGGCATGGTGCTGCTGTTTCTGTTTCTGGCTGCGTTCAGCTTCGCCCTGGGCCTGCAATACGCCCGGCCCACCAGCAATAACCTGCGCCAGTTCATGGAGATGATCCTCGGCATCGCCCTCTTTTTCGTGGTCATCAACGTGGTGCGGGATGAAGAATCGCTGTTTTGGCTGGCGAAGGCGCTGATCATCGGCGGAGCCGGGGCTGCGCTGTTCGGCATCTTGTTTTATGTTATCCCCCGCGACGCCACCGTGTGGATTCTGGACCGGTTGGCTCGGTTCGGCTATCCCGGCGGCTATGGCGCGCTGCGCTTCGTGGAGGATGATCCCAACGGCGTCATGCGGGCCATCGGCACCAGCATCGATCCCAACGTCTTCGGCGGCCTGTTGATCATGGTGGGGGTCATCACCCTGCCGCAACTCGCCAGCAAAGAGCCGCTTTTTCCCCGCAAATGGGTCATCGGCATGGTGCTGCTGGATGTCACTGCCCTGTTTCTCACCATCTCCCGCGGCTCGCTGGTGGGCTTCATCATCGGTCTGGCCGCCATCGGCCTGATGCGCTATCGCAAGCTGCTGCTGTGGGGCTTGCTGGGCGGCCTGGCTTTGGGCGTGCTCATGCTGTT
>JALSPL010000571.1 GCA_026985975.1 Anaerolineae bacterium
GGAGTGGGAGAGTGTGAGAGTGTGAGAGTGGGAGAGTGTGAGATGGTTTTACAAGCGCAAATGCCTGTAGTTTGGCGGGGCTTTAGCCTTCTAACCTGAGCAGTAGCCTGTTTTCTCTGGCGTCGGCGTCCGCCCCGACCTTTTTTCATCTGCGCCCGCCTTCCTCATTTCCTCATTTCCTCATTTCCTGGTTTCCCAGTTTCCTGGTTTCCCAGTTTCCTGGTTTTCTGAAAAATCATTCTTCTTCCAACAGCTTGCGGGCGATTTTCAGGGCCATCTCCTTGCTCATCTGCCCTTCGATTTTGCCGCGCAGGATGCCGTTTTTGTCGATGAACCAGGTGGTGGGCATGTGCTTTAGCCCAAAGATGGCGTTGACGGTGGCGTCGTCGGAAATGACGATGGGAAATGTGATGCCGTTTTCCTGCACGAAAGCTTCGACTTTGTCTGGCTTTTCCTCGGCGTTGAGGCCGATGATGACAAATCCTTCGTCCTGCAATTCGTCATAAACCTGCTGCAATTCGGGCAGCTCGGCCACGCAGGGCGGGCAATAGGTTCCCCAAAAGTTGACAAAAACCACCCGGCCCGGATAGCCGTTCAGGGCGATCATGTCGCCATCGGGCGTGGGCAGCGAGATGGGGGGAACCGGTTCTGTTCCATCCAGCGGCGGCAGGGGCGCGGTAAAGCTGCCGCACGCAGTCAGCAACAGGGGAATGAGGAGAAATAGCGGGATGAATCGTTTCATAAGCGAAGCTGGGCGCTTTCTTGGGCGCTTCCTATTTTACCCCAGTCCTGATGAAAACGGCGAACTAGGAGGCAATGCGCGCGCTTCAATTTTGGGGCGCATTTCAGACGCGTCTCACTTCCGCCATCCATATCTCCGCGGGCGATCGGTGACGCGTAGCGTCTGCAGAGACCAGGGTTACTCTGCAAGTGAGGCAATTCGGGAAAAGACATCAATTTTTGGGATGTTTTTTATTATTTCTTTCGAAAAGGCTTGACAACAAAGAAAAAGCATAGTAAAATAGCTTCCAATAGTAGTATTTGTTTTCCCTTTCTTTTTCTCTCCCCCAGGGAGCCGCTTGTGGGAAAGCCTCATCGTCTCACCGAACGCAGACAGGCCATCATTGCAGCCTTGCAAGAGGCTGGGCAGTTATCGGTGGCTGAATTGAGCAAACGCTTTGATGTGACGGATGTAACGATCCGTGCTGATTTGCAAGCATTGAGCGAGCAGGGGTTGGTGCAAAGAGTGCGCGGGGGGGCTATGGCAACCGCGGCTCTGCCCGAATTGTCTTATGACGTGCGGCAGCAGTTGAACGCGGCTCAGAAGAGCCGAATCGGCAGGATGGCGGCCAGTCTCATACACAATGGTGACGCTATCGTCATCGATGCCAGCACCACAGCCCAGGCCATCGCGCCGCATCTTGGGCGCCTTGCAGAGCTCACGGTGATTACTAACAGTCTCAAGGTGGCCATGGCGCTGCTGGCTTATCCTCAGATCAACGTGCTCATGCCTGGCGTCTGTCTGCGCAGGGAGTCGATCTCGCTGGTGGGGTCCATCGATGATTCCGGGATTGCTGATATTCACATTCGCATTGGATTTTTCGGGGCCAGAGGGTTTACTCTCGCTGAGGGATTGACCGATGTCAATCTGGATGAGGTGCGGACGAAGCGGGCGCTGGTAGAGCGCTGCAAGCAGGTGGTCGGCGTCATCGACGCCCGCAAGTGGGGACAGGTGGCGACGGCCACTTTTGCTCCGCTTGACGAAATCGACATTCTTATCACCGACTCGGACGCTCCTCACGACATGGTCGAAGATGTGCGCGACCGGGGCGTCGAGGTCATCGTTGTATAACGCATCATGGCGCTACTGAAAAAGGTCGGAGGATGCAACGACGGCAGAGGAAACAGCAAGAATGATGGGTTTTCAGCCGTTTTCCTGACATCTTCCCTTGTCTCTTTGCGTGAGGTCTGGCTTTTTCAGTCGCTCCAATCATTTATTTCGGCAAGGCTTATGCAATGAATCATGACGTCAAACCCATTATGACATTACGGCATATCTCCAAGCGTTTTGGGGCGACCCAGGCGTTGGATGATGTGTCGTTGGACATTCATCCGGGTGAGGTGCAGGCGCTCATCGGCGAGAATGGCGCCGGCAAATCGACGTTGATCAAGATCATGACCGGCATCTATCAGCCCGATCGAGGTGACATGCGGATGCAGGGGCGGCCCATCAGGGTGGGGAACTCGCAAGAGGCCCAGGCTTACGGCATCGCCGCCATCTACCAGGAGCCCATGGTGTTTCCGGATCTGAATGTGGCCGAAAATATCTTCATCAGTCACCGGAATTTCGGGCCTATTGTGCGCTGGAAGCAGATGTATCAGCGGGCGGATGACATTTTGACGCAGCTCGATATCAAACTGGATGTGCGTCAACCGGCCCGCGGACTCACCCTGGCGGCGCAGCAGGCGGTGGAGATCGCCAAGGCCATTTCGCTGGACGCGCGGGTGCTGATCATGGATGAGCCCACAGCCTCGCTTTCCGCCCACGAGGTGCATCAGTTGTTTCAGTTGGTGGATCGTCTGCGAAAGAAGGGCGTGGCCATTCTGTTCATCGGGCATCGGCTGGAGGAGGTGTTCGAGATTGCGGATCGCATTACTGTGCTGCGGGATGGTAAACTCATCGCCACGCATCTGGCTTCTCAGGTGACGACCGAGCAGGTCATCCGGGAGATGGTGGGGCGCGAGGTGGATGAATTTTTCGCCAAGACGACGGCCAGTTTGGGCGAGATGGTGGCGCGGGTGGAGAACCTGGGCAGGACGGGCGTTTTCTCTGGCATCAATTTTGATGTGCGCCAGGGCGAAGTGCTGGGATTCGCCGGTCTGGTGGGGTCTCGTCGCACCGATGTGGGGCTGGCTCTGTTTGGCATTGAACCGGCGGATGAGGGGCGTATCATGCTCGAAGGCGAGGAGGTGCGGATCAGATCGCCCAAGCAGGCGCTGGCTTTGGGCGTCGCTTACATGAGCGAGGATCGGCGGCAATTGGGCCTGGTGCTGCCCATGTCTATCACCACCAACATCACCCTGCCCACGCTGAAAAGCTATCTGAACGGATTGGGTCTGGTGCAAAAACAGAAGGAAAAAAGCGTGGCTCAAAAATTCAAGGAGCGTCTGAGTATTCGCACGCCCTCGCTGGAGACGCCCGTGGCGCAGCTTTCGGGCGGCAACCAGCAAAAAGTCATGCTGGCCAAATGGCTCAACGCCGGTCCCCGGCTGCTTATCCTGGATGAACCCACCCGCGGCATCGATGTGGGCGCCAAGGCGGAGGTGCATCAGTTGGTGGATGAGTTGGCTGAGCAGGGCCTGGCGATTATCGTCATTTCGTCCGATTTGCCGGAGGTTCTTGCTATGAGTGATCGCATTCTGGTGATGCGCGAGGGGCGGCAGATGGGGATTTTCTCTCGGGATGAAGCCACTCAGGAAGTGATTATGACTGCGGCTATGGGACAGAACAGCGCCGTGGCGGAGGCGGCCTTATGAACAAGTTGATGCGTCGGTTCCAGCCCGAACAGCTCCGCGAGTTTGTGCTGCTCATCCTGATTTTGTTGATGATGCTTTTTTTCAGCACCCAGATTCAGCATTATTTCAGTCCCAGATTTTTCAACCGCGTTTCCACCAGCGTCGCCATCGTGGCTGTGCTGGCGGTCGCCCAGACATTGGTGGTTCTCACCGCAAATATCGATCTGTCGATAGGCTCTATTGTGGGATTCACAGCCTATTTCGGCGGTCAATTTTTGGCTCATCATAACGAACTGTCCCCCATGCTGATTATCCTGATCGCCATCGGCATGGGGATGGCGTTGGGGATCATCAATGGTCTGTTGGTGGCTTATGGGGGCGTCCCCTCCATCATCGTCACGCTGGGCACGCTGGCCATCTATCGCTCGGCGCTGGTGCAATTCTCTGGCGCACAGACGGTGCTCACCGCTAACCTGCCCGAATGGCTTCTGAATTTGCCGCGCATGAATGTCTTTAGTGTGGGCAAGCTCGATTTTCGGGTGATGGTGGCTCTGGCCCTGGCCGTGGTGCTCCTGTTCCATCTCGTTCTCAAATACACGTCCTACGGACGGCGCTTGTACGCCATTGGCTCCAATGCCGATGCGGCCGAGATGGCGGGCATTGCTTCCAGAAGGATAGTGTTCATCGCCTTTGTGCTTTCGGGGGCGTTGTCTGGACTGGCGGGCTTTATGTATCTGGCCCGTTTCGGGAACATCACCGTGGTGGCGGGCCTGGGGCTGGAATTCGCGGCCGTGGGCGCGGTGGTGGTGGGCGGCGTCAATATCTTCGGCGGCTCCGGAAGCATGATCGGCGCATTGCTGGGCGCAATCCTGGTGAATGTGCTGGATCAGAGCCTGATTCGGTGGCAGGCGGTCAGTGAATTTTGGCGGGATTTTCTGCTGGGTTTTTTGATTTTGATGTCGGTGGCGCTGGATGCTGTGGTGATGAACCAATTGAAGAATTTATGGGCCAGAAAAGGAATGACCATCCATCGTCAGGAAGATGATCAGCCCGGCCAGGAGGTGAGCCATGTCTAGGATCGTCAGAGCGCTCAAGGGGTGGGAGAGCTTTCTGTTGGCGGTGCTTCTCATCATCATCCTCTTCAACGCCTCTCTGGCTCCCCAATATTTGCAAGTGAATAACTGGATCAACTTGTTCCAGCTTTCCATCGAGAAGATCATTGTGGCCTTGGTGATGGCTTTCATCATCATCAACGCTGAAATCGATCTGTCGGTGGCCTCCACCATGGGGCTGACCGCAGCCGTATTGGCCTGGATGAATCATGCGGGGCAACCCTTCGGCCTGTCGCTGGCCGTGGCGCTGGGGGTGGGGGTATTGGCCGGGGCCTTCAATGGCTTCTGGATCTCGTACGTCGGGCTGCCCTCGCTGGTGGTGACGCTGGCGACGATGATCATGTATCGGGGCGGGGCCCGCGTTTTCCTGGAAGACAAATCCTTTGGCGATTTTCCGGCCTGGTTCAACGCTCTGGGGCAACAGTCTCTCATCGGGCCTTTTCCCTTCGCATTGCTGCTCTTCATTCTGTTCACACTTTTTGCCATCGTTGTTTTGCAATACTCTGGCTTTGGGCGCATCGTGTACGTCATCGGCAACAATCGTGATGTCGCCCGCTATTCCGGCATCAATGTTCGGCGTATCAAGCTGATTTTGTTCACGCTGTCGGGAACGGTGGCCGGTTTGGCGGGCGTCCTGTTCGCCGCCCGGCTGGGTTCGGTGCGCGGCGATACGGCCCTGGGCTTCGAACTGGACATCATCACCATGGTGCTGTTGGGCGGCGTCAGCATCTTTGGCGGATCCGGCTCCATCTTCGGCGTGCTGCTCTCCATCCTCATCGTGCTCAATTTGCGCAATGGCATGTCATTGCTGAATCTGACCGGACATTTGCAAACGGGCGTCATCGGCTTTTTGCTGATCCTGTCGGTGTTGTTGCCCAACCTGGCCCAGTGGATGAGATCGGCTTTGCAGCGTCGCCATTATCAAAAGCAAACCGGCAAACAGATAATGAACGGCGGATGACAGAAACTGCCGAATTTATGAAACCTCGACGTTGGACGCCTGACGTCCATATTTGACTCCACGGAAAAAGGTTGGATTCAGCAACGACGGTTGGAGGAACCGCGAAAATAGTTGAGTTTCAACCAGTTTTTCTTGGCGAAACCTTGATATTTCTCTTTGCGCCTTGGCGGCTTTGCGTGAGATCAGCCTCTTTTCAGTCGATCTATGTTTCTGGAGTCTGGCGAAAATCATGTTGGCCGCGTGACAGCGTATTTTAGCCACAGATTATACGGATTCCCACGGATTTTTCCTTTGAACTGCCTGATTTTTCCGTGAAAATCCGTGTAATCCGTGGCTAAAGTGGAAAACGCCAGTGTCCAGTATATAAGGTGACTTTAGCCCAAACGACGTTTAAGGAGGTGGCATCAAGTTTTTTTTCAATCCCGTCTCGCC